>DASQQH010000230.1:0-4812 GCA_035643555.1 Acidimicrobiales bacterium
GCCGTTGAGGACCAGGTGGTGGTGGTGGCCTGCAACGCCACCGGCGTCGGGGCCGGCGGGGTGGCCGTCGCCGGCCACTCCCGGGTGGTGGACCCCTGGGGGGAGGTCCTGGCCGAGGGCGGGACCGAGGAGGGGCTCATCACCTGCGAGGTGGACACCTCGGTGGTGGCGGGCGTCCGGGCCGAGTTCCCGGTGCTGGAGGACCGGCGCCTGGACCCGGCCCGCGCCTCGGGGTGGCCGGTTGCGCCCGGGTGCCTGTCGTGGCGCTAGCGTCCCGCCAGGGGGGTGATGGGGTGCTCCGGTTGCAGGTGGCGGATGACCACCAGGGCCTGGCCATGGCCCCGGGGCGCCTGGTGGTCGCCGGGTACACCGGCCGGGACCAGGCCGCCGTCGACGCCCACATCGACGAGCTGGCGGCGATCGGGGTGCCACCGCCGCCGAGTGTCCCGGCGTTCTATGAGCTCGACCCGGCCCTGGTCACCACCGAGGAGGCCGTCGAGGTGCGAGGCGCCGCCACCTCGGGAGAGGTGGAGCCGGTGCTGGTCCGTCATCGGGGTCGGTGGTTCCTCGGTGTGGGCTCCGACCACACCGACCGGGATCTCGAGCGCCAGGACATCGTGGCCGCCAAGGCGGCATGCCCGAAGCCCCTCGCCCCTGCGGTGCTCGCCCTGCCCGGGGGCCTCGACGCCCTGGACTGGGACGCCGTGGAGGTCTGGGCCCAGGTGGACGGGGAGGACTACCAGCGGGGGACCCTGGCCGCCCTCCGCCGTCCGCTCGAGCTCCTGGCCCGGCTCACCGAGCACGCCGGGGAGGACGGGGCCGACCTGGTGGTCTACGCCGGGACCCTGCCGCTCCTCGGTGGCCACTTCCGCCCGGGGACGGCCTGGCGGGTGGGACTGCGGACCGTGGAGGGCCAGGAGCTCGCCCACGCCTACGCCGTCACGGCGCGACCACGAGAGTGATGCGCACCGGCGCCGCCTACCTCGCCGCCCTCGGCGACGACCGGGAGGTCTACCTCGACGGGGCCCGGGTTCCCGAGGTGGCCCGCCACCCGGCGTTCTCCCCGATCGCCACCACCATCGCGGAGCTGTACGACCTGGCGGCCGATCCGGCCACGGGCATGGGCCGGGCGTCGCCCGAGACCGGCGGGGAGGCAAACGTGGTCTACGCCATCCCCCGCTCCGCCGAGGACCTGACCCACCGCCGGCGGGCCATCGAGACCTGGGCCCGGCACACCCACGGCTTCGTGGGCCGCAGCCCCGACCACGTGGGGGCGTTCCTCGCCGGCTTCGCCGCCCACCCCGAGGTCTTCGCCACCGCCGGCCGGGAGCTGTCCGCCAACGTGGTCTCCTACCACCGCGGGGTCGCCGCCGAGAGCCTGTTCGTCTCCTACGCCATCATCCCGCCGCAGGTGTCCCGGGCCACCACCGCCCACGGCTGGGAGGGGGACCTGATCCAGGTGGGCGTGGCCGAGGAGCGCCCGGAGGGCCTCGTGGTGCGCGGGGCCCAGATGCTCGCCACGGGCGGGGCGGTGGCCGACGAGCTCTTCGTCTCCTGCATCAAGCCCCTGACCGACGAGGACCGCCCGTTCGCCCTGAGCTTCGCCCTGCCCGTGGCGACCGAGGGCCTCAAGCTCTACTGCCGGCGGCCCTACGCCCCGGGGGCGACCAGCGCCTACGACTACCCCCTCACCACCCGCTACGACGAGACCGACGCCCTGGTGGTCTTCGACGACGTCCTGGTCCCCTGGGACCGGGTCTTCGTGGACCGCGACGTTGCCCGGGTGCGCGCCCAGTTCTTCGACACCGGCGCCCACGTCCTCGGCAACTGGCAGGCCCAGATCCGCCTCGTCGTCAAGCTGCAGTTCGTGGCCGGGGTGGCCCGAAAGGTCGCCGCGGTCAACGGGGTGGACCGCATCGCGGGCGTCCAGGAGAAGCTGGGCGAGCTGGCCTCGATCGCCTCCCTGGTGGAGTCCGCGGTCCTCGCCGCCGAGTACCAGGCCGGCCCCGACGAGGCGGGGCTCTGGCGCCCCGCGGCCCGCTTCCTCTACGGGGCCATGGGGCTGCAGGCCGAGCTGTACCCCCGGGTCCTCGCCATCCTGCGGGACCTCGCCGGCGGGGGCCTCCTGCAGCTGCCCTCCAGCGTGGCGGACCTCCAGGCCCCCGCCACCCGGGCGGACCTGGACCGCTACGTGCAGTCGCCCGGGGTCGAGGCCGTGGAGCGGGTCAAGCTGTTCAGGCTGGCCTGGGACGTCGTGGGCTCGGAGTTCGCCGGACGCCACCACCAGTACGAGCTGTTCTACGCCGGCGCCCCCTTCGTCGCCAAGGGCTACGCCTACCGCAACTACGGCTACGAGGACGTCGTCGCCGAGGTCGACGCCTTCCTCGCCAGCTACGGCCCGGATCCACCCCCTGAGCGCTAACGGAGGTCCACCGTGCCCAAACCCACCCACGAGTTCTTCGCCACCGACAAGGTGTCCTTCACGCCCTGCGCCGGCGCGGTCGGAGGCCTGGACGAGGCCATCCTGGCCACCGATCCGGACACCGGGGTGGCGACCCGGCTGCTGTCCTTCGCCGCGGGGACCGACACCACCCCCAACGGGGTGCAGGCCCATGACTTCTGGGAGGAGGTCTACATCCTCGAGGGGTCGATGACCGACCTGTCGCTCCAGGAGACCTTCACCGCGGGCATGTACGCCTGCCGTCCCCCGGGCATGCCCCACGGCCCCTGGCGCAGCGAGGAGGGGTGCAGGACCTTCGAGGTCCGCTACCGGACCTGAGGGATCCAGTCGTCGATCACTCCCGGGAGGTCCTGATCGACAGCGCCGGCCTGAGACGCCTCCGGAGGCATCGTCAAGAGTTGTGGACCGAGGCCCCGCTGATCACGCGGCGACCTCCTGGTCCTGCGCGTCGGCCTCGTCCAGCACCCCCTTCCGGAACGTGGCCCCCCCGGACGAGGGTCATTTGGTAGGGCCCGTTGATCGAGCGCCAGCGGTCCTGGGCGGACTCGAGGAGCTTGAAGGCCATGGCGAGTCCCGCCGCCCGGGACCCGGGGCCCTTGGTGACCCTGGTCCGCAACCGCACCGTCGAAAAGGTCGACTCGATCCCGTTCGAGGTCTTCACGTGCACCCAATGTTCGGCGGGGAAGTCATAGAAGCTGAGGAGGCGGTCCAGGTGGGAGCTGATCTTGTCTGCGGCCTTGGGCCAGCGGGGGCGGAACTCGGCGTCGAAGGCCTTGGCGGCGGCCAGGGCGTCATCGCGGTCCTCGGCGTCTCGGATCTCGGCCAGCATCTTCTTGGCGAAGCCCATGACCGACGTGGGCAGGCGTCGAGGGCGTTGGCGACCTTATGGACCCAGTCGCGCTGTTCCCTGGTCTCGGGGAACACGTCCCGGAGCCGCCCAGAACCCGAGGGCCCCGTCGCCCACGGCGAGGGCAGGTGCCCGAAGGCCCCGGTGGCGCAGGTCACCCAGGAGCGCTCCCCAGGACTCGGTCGACTCCCTGCAGCCGTCGGTACTGCCGTGTACCCCTGGTGCCGACAGGCCAGGGAACGGTGGCACTCGTCCATGCCCGAGGCGCGCAAAGGAGACGTGGCATCACGAGGGCAAGGACGAGGATCGCTTCTATGTACGGGCAGGGAATGGGACCCAGGAACTGAAGGGTCCTGATATCCTGAGATATGTCCGCGAGCACTGGGCCGGATAAGTCTCTGTCCTGGTGAGGACGAATTCAGTCGCGGCAGGTTCGAGCGATCCGGACCATACGGAGGAGATCGTGACCCGCATGATACGACGAATTGTTGGCAGCAAGCTATTCGTCGTCGTATTTGTTGTCGTCGTGATGGCAATCACGGCGCCCCTGTTCCTTCGGGGAGCTGGTACGGGGTCGATTGTCGTAGCCGTCGTTGGTTCTATAGCAATTCTTCTTCTGGGCGTAAGGGACCTTCGATACAGGCTGCTGGGTATCGTCGGCGCTAGGGTGTTGGCAGCTGAACCTTCCGCTGGGGTTATGCGTCTGGAGGGATGCAGCGGTCCCTCTTCTGCATTACCCGTGCCGCGGGGCGCTCCATATGGGATAGATGATGTGAGGCCGCGGCGCCCGGAGTGCTCGGGTGCCCCAGTGTGGGTGGGCTGTGGCGAACAGCCGTCGACGACGTGACCCGCGGTGGACGTGCTCCCGGCGGTCGGTGGCGGGTCGCCGTCGGCGCTGCTAGCTTTCCCGCAGTCGGGGGGCTGGCTGGGCCGAGGCGGGAGGTCCACAGTGAACAGGTCCCGGCGTCGACACGTCGGCGCGGTGTTGGCCGCTGTAGCGGCGGTGATCGCCCTCGCGGGCGCGAGCGTCCCGGCGATGGCCGCCACGACCTCGGGCGCGCCCTCGGCGGGCCCCGCCCGGGTGCTGCGTGTCGGGAGCTACCACGGCATCAAGGGCCAGTACCGAACGATCCGTGCCGCCCTGGCCGCGGCCAAGCCGGGGGACTGGGTCCTGGTCGGCCCCGGCGACCACAAGGCCGCCCCCTATGGCGGCCAGATCGCCAAGGGGGACAACGGCCAGCCCGCCCCGGCCGGGGCGCTGGTCACCACCCCGGACCTCCACCTGCGGGGGATGAACCGCAACACCGTGCTCATCGACGGCACCCGGCCCGGATCCCCGCCGTGCTCGTCCGCGCCCGGGGACCAGGTCCTCACCACGACCGGGACCAACGGTGTCGAGGTGTACAAGGCCAGCGGCACGTGGATCGAGAACCTCACGGTGTGCAACTTCCTCAACGAGCCCCATGGCGCCAACGGCAACCAGATCTGGTGGAACGGTGGGCAG
>DASQQH010000231.1:0-2267 GCA_035643555.1 Acidimicrobiales bacterium
CCGCGGCCGCGCCCTCGGGTTCGGGTCCGGCCTGGTCCTCCACTGCGACCTGGCGGTGGCGGGGGACACCGCCGTGTTCGGGTTCAACGAGATCGCCCACGGCTTCCCGCCCCTCATCGTGGAGAGCTATCTGGCCCGCTATGTGGGGGAGAAGGCGGCCCTCGACCTGGTGCTGACGGGACGGCCGGTGCCCGCCTGGGAGGCTCGTAGCCTGGGGATGATCGCCCGGGTGGTCCCCGACGACCAGCTGGACGCCGCCGGCGCCGCCCTCGTGGAGCGCCTCGCGGGCCTGGACCAGCGGGCGCTGCGGGCGGCGAAGAGCTTCCTTCGGGACGTGGTCGACGTCCCTGCCGAGGAGCGCCCGACCTACGGGCTGGAGGAGCTGCTGCGATGGAGGGGGTTTGGCAATGACGAGTGACCGCGCCGAGGACCGGGCGGTGGCCGGCAACGGGGGCATGCGGGTGTCCGCAACGGCGGCGCCCGTGCGCTCCCAGGTGCTCCGCAACCTGCGGGAGGCGATCCTCAACCGGACCTTCGTCCCCGGCCAGCGCCTCATCGAGCGCGAGCTCTGCGAGCTCACCGGGGTGAGCCGGACCTCGGTGCGCGAGGCGCTCCGCCAGCTCGAGAGCGAGGGCCTGGTGGTGCTGATCCCGAACCAGGGTCCGGTCGTGGCCAAGATGACACCCGAGGAGGCCGTCGACCTCTACGAGGTTCGGGCCCTGCTCGAGGCCCTGGCCGCCCGGCGCTTCGCCGCCACGGCCACCGACGAGGAGATCGCCGAGCTCAAGGCCACGGTCGACACCTTCGAGCGGACGGTGAGGAAGGGCGACCTGGGCGAGATCCTCCAGCGCAAGGACGACTTCTACGCCGTGTTGCTCCGCGGTGACCGGAACCCGATCGTCCGCTCGGTCCTCGGGTCCCTGCACGCCCGCATCATGTACCTGCGGGCCACGTCCCTGCGGCGCAAGTCCCGGTCCTCGGAGACCATCGCCGAGCTGCGGGAGCTGCTGGACGCCATCATCGCCCGGGACGCCGATACCGCCTGGGCGCTCTCCAAGGCACACGTCGAGGCCGCCGCGGCCGCCGCCCTGCAGGTGCTGGCCGAGACCTGAGGTGGTACCCCCGGCGCAGGTCTCGGAGGTCGGGCGGGCCCTGGCCCGGGTGGCGACCAACGTCGCCGTGGTGACCACCCGGGGGCCGCGGGGCTGCACGGCCAACGTGTGGGCCGAGGACCCCGACCCCCCGGTGGTGCTGGTGACCCTGCGCCGGGGCGGGGACACCCACGCCGCCATCGCCGACGCCGGGGTGTTCGGGGTGAGCCTCCTGTCGACCGACCAGGTCGGGCTGGCCCGGCGCTTCGCCGGGCCCCCCGAGCGCCGCTTCGCCGGCCTGCAGGGCGAGACCGGGCCCCTCGGCCTGGTGCTTCTGCCGGGCTCCCTGGCGGTGTTCGAGTGCCGGGTGCGGGGGGTGCACGACTTCGGTGCCTACGACATCGTCGTGGGAGACGTGGAGACCGTCGAGGTGGGGGAGGGCGGCACGCCCCTGGTCTTCGCCGACCGCCGGTTCGGCCAGGTCGTGGCGCTCGGGGAGGCCGCGCCGTGAGCGACCGGGTGGTCCTCGCCATCACCGGCGCGTCCGGCGCCATCTACGGGATCCGCGCCCTCGAGCTGCTGGCGGCCCGGGGGGGCGTGGAGACCCACCTCGTGGTGACCGCCGGGGCGAGGCGCACGATCACCTCCGAGACCGACCGCTCGGTCGAGGAGGTGCGGGGCCTCGCCGACGTGGTCCACCCCGTGTCGAACATCGGCGCCTCGATCGCCAGCGGGTCGTTCCCGACCCTCGGCATGCTGGTGGCGCCCTGCAGCATCAAGACCCTGTCGGGGATCGCCACCTCCTACGCCGACAACCTGGTGACCCGGGCCGCCGACGTTGTCCTGAAGGAGCGCCGGCGCCTGGTGCTCCTGGTCCGGGAGACCCCCCTCCACCAGGGCCACCTCCGCCTCATGAGCCAGGCCACCGAGGCCGGCGCGGTGATCATGCCCCCGGTGCCCGCCTTCTACCACCACCCCCGGAGCCTGGGCGAGGTGATCGACCAGACCGTGGGACGGGCCCTTGACCAGCTGGGCCTGGACACCGGCGTGGTCCGCCGCTGGGAGGGCCTGCCCGAGGCACTCCGCCCCGATCGGGCCGAGGCGCCCGACCCGGCGCGGCCCCACGGCCCCTGAGCCGAGGCCCGCCAGCGCCGAGCCCCGTCCGGACGCTGAACC
>DASQQH010000232.1:0-11896 GCA_035643555.1 Acidimicrobiales bacterium
GGCTGAGCCGGGTTTCCACCCGCTGGTCCAGCCAGTCGGCGGCGTCGACGCCACCGGTCGACCTGATGGTGCCGAGGGCCGTGACGGTGGCCATCCCCGCGCGGATCAGCGCCGTGTCGGTGTCCGGTGAGAGCTCGACGCTGGAGTCCCGCATCTCCACCTGCAGCCGACCCCCGCCGTCACCGGCGATGGCCGCCCGGACCGTGCCGAAGGGAGCCAGCCGGGCGGGCCGCACGCCGGCCAGCCTGGTGAGGGGGAGGTTGGGCAGGTTGAGGTTGAGCACCGTCCCCCCCGGAGCGGCGAGGAGCCAGGTCACCGCCAGGGCAGCGATCTGGCAGGCGGTCTCCCAGTGGAGCGGCTCGCCGCTCGCCAGGCTCACGGCGAGCCCCGACACCCCGTAGTTCGCCGCCGTCAGCGCCGCCCCCACCGTGCCCGAGTGGAGGACGGAGCGGCCGGTGTTGTTCCCCGGGTTCACGCCCGAGACGACCAGGTCGGGCGGCGGGCCGAACCCCCCGAGACGGGCCAGCATGACGGCGAGGGCGGGAGGGCCGTCGACGCCGTACGCGGGACCGACGAAGCCCGGAAGCTGCACCTCCTGGTAGACGACCTCTTCGTTCCGGTGGAAGGGCCCCAGCGCCGCCCCCCAACCGCTGCGGTCCTCCAGGGGGGCCACCACCGAGACGTCATGGCCGTCCTCGGCAAGGGTGGCCGCCAGGCGCACCAGACCAGGCGAGTCCACGCCGTCGTCGTTGGTGACGAGGATCCTCACGGCCGGGGGCCGACCCTGCTCCCCTCGGCGGGTGCCCTCCTGGGCGGGGCCGAGGTCACAGCGCCTCGCTGCCTTCCTCCTCCAGGTAGCCGAGGTCCCGCTCCAGGGTGAGGTTCTCCCGCTCGGCGTCCCGCGCCACCCGCTCCCAGTTGCGGCGGAACTGGGGGTCGTGGGGCGGCAGCAGCAGCAGGCGGGCCAGGACCCGCTGACGGAACTCCTCGATCACGCTCCGCTCACCGAAGACCCCTTGTACCTCCCAGTGGGGTGCCACGGGCCCCAGGTAGACGACCCGGACGTGGCCGCGTGGCGGCTGCGCCTGGTCCAGGCCGTCAGCGTTCACTGCCATGGTGCCCTCCTTGGGCTTGCGAAACCCCTCCGAGCCTACCCGGCCGCCACCGCTCCGCTCGGGCCGCCTCCCAAGGCCCCGGCCCGGCCGCCGGACGGGCTCGCTGAATGATCCGACCGGGCTTGCGCCCGGACCGGTAGGCTGACACGTGGCCAGGGCGGCCGCACGGGGCGGCTGGTCGGTGGCTGCAGGTGTTTCCGAATGTCTCCCATGTACCTCGCTTCTCCCCCAGCCGCCGGCTCCGCTCTGGTTGGGCGGTTCCCAAGCCTCGGCGGACGTGACGGCTGGAGGTGGCCGGAGATCAGGGTCCCCTACCCACGACGTGGGGGCGCGGCGGACATGGGACCTGTGGAGGTGTGATGGACACAGCCTGGATGGCCGATGGGAAGTGCCGGGACCTGCCTCCCGACATGTTCTTCCCGAGCGACGGGGTGGGCGTCGACGTGGCCCGGCGGGTCTGCTCGGACTGCCCGGTCAAGGCACCTTGTCTCGAGTACGCCTTGTACAACCGGATCGACCACGGGGTCTGGGGCGGAGCGTCGGAACGGGAGCGGCGGCGGATCGCCCGTCGTCGGCGCCTGGCTGCCACCCAGCGCTGAGCCCGCTCCGGTGTCCACCGAGACCGGCGGACCCCCGCACTCCCGGGCAAGCCCCTGAGATGCTGGAGTGTGTCATCAACGTCGCCGAGGGTCGCTCCGACGAGCTCCTGAGCCGGCTCGCCGAGCCGGCGGCCGGCTCGTTGCTCGACGTGCACGCCGACGCCGACCACCACCGGTCGGTGTTCACGCTCGGGGGTCCCTCGGTCGAGGAGGCCGCCCGGGGTCTGACGGAGCGGGCCGTGGCGCTCCTGGACCTGCGGACCCACACCGGGGCCCACCCCCGACTGGGGGTGGTGGACGTGGTTCCCTTCGTCCCCCTGGACGGCGACGACCTCACCCCGGCCCTGGCGGCCCGGGAGCGCTTCGCCGACTGGGCGGCCACCACCCTCGGCCTGCCCAGCTTCTTCTACGGGCCCGAGCGCAGCCTTCCCGACGTCCGACGGCGGGCCTTCGCCGACCTGCTGCCCGACCGCGGCCCGGCGCGGGCCCACCCGAGCGCCGGTGCCTGCTCGGTCGGTGCCCGTCTCCCGCTGGTCGCGTACAACGTGTGGCTCGACGGGGGCAGCCTGCAGCTGGCCCGGGCCATCGCCGCCGACCTGCGCGGGCCGGCGGTGCGGGCGCTCGGCCTGGATCTCGCCGGGCGGGCCCAGGTTTCCTGCAACCTCGTCAGCCCCACCCAGGTGGGCCCCGCCGCGGTGTATGACGCGGTTGCGGCGCGGGCCCCGGTGGCCCGCGCCGAGCTCGTGGGCCTGGTGCCCCGTGTCGTGCTGGAGCCCATCCCCCCGGGGCGATGGGCCGAGCTCGACGTCGGCGAGGACCGCACCATCGAGGCCCGACTGGCGGCCGCGGCCGCCCCCGCACCGGCCCTGGCCGGGGGCGACCCGGATGCCCCGGTGAGCGAGAGCGGCACCCCGCCCGACGGACACCCGGAGGGCTGGCGGTGAGGCCCCCACCGAGGCGGGCGACCGCCGCCTGGCCTAGGAGGCGGATCGCTGGGCCGCCAGACTGCGATGGCGCCGAACCCGGCGTCGCTCCCGCTCGGACAGCCCGCCCCAGATGCCGAACTTCTCCCCCGAGGCCAGGGCGTAGTCCAGGCACTCCTGTTGGACGACACAGCCCCGACAGACCGCCTTGGCCTCCCGGGTGGACGACCCCCGCTGGGGGAAGAACAGCTCTGGATCGACCCCCATGCAGTTCGCTCGCCGCTGCCACCCACGGTCGTCGGCGAACACGTGGTCAACGAGCTGTTCCATTGGTGCTCCTCCCCTCGCCCGGTGCATCGCACCCGTGTAATTACACCATTGGTATCATGGCCCGTTTGCCCATGAGGCGCAAGGGGGAACCGTGAGGATCGAGGCGACCAACGCGGACATCACGACCCTCACGGTGGACGTGATCGTGAACGCGGCGAACACATCGCTGCTCGGCGGCGGCGGGGTGGACGGCGCCATCCACCGGGCGGCGGGCCCCGAGTTGCTGGCGGCGTGCCGGGCCCTCGGCGGTTGCCCCACGGGGGAGGTCCGCCTCACGCCCGGCTTTGCCCTGCCGGCTGGGTGGGTCGCCCATGCCGTCGGTCCTCGCTGGGCGGGAGGCGGTCGCGGCGAGCCGGAGGCGCTGGCGTCCTGCTACCGGTCGGCCCTGGCCGCCGCGGACGAGGTGCAGGCGATGAGCATCGCGTTCCCGGCCATCTCCACCGGCGTCTACGGCTTCCCCCGGGACCAGGCCGCGGCGGTGGCGGTCACCACGCTGCGGACCACCCCCACCCGGGTCGACCGGGCCCTCCTGGTGGCCTTCGACCGGCCCACCCTGGACGCCTACCAGCGCCTCCTCGCCGAGAGCGAACCGCCAGAAGACCCTTGACAGGTGGCCCAACTCTCAACCTCTAGTTGAGGGCCACCTGTCAACCAGCCGTTCCCTCACCCTCTTGTCGAGGATGTCCGTCCCCATCGGGGGTGACAGCGGCGGCGGGAGCGACGGCCGACGCCGGTCGGTCAGCGACCCTGGGGTTCGAGGACGGCCTGGGTCTGGGTCACCTGCGCCACCCGGTGGCCGTCGTCGTCGACGACATCGGTCTGCACCACGACCACGGCTCTTCCTCGGTGCAGGGGTCTGCTGGTGGCGTGGGCGTGGCCCCCGCGCACCGGTCGGAAGAAGTTCGTCTTGGACTCGATGGTGGAGGTGGTGGCCCCCTCGGGCAGGTTGAGAAAGGCGCAGAGGCCACCCAGGCTGTCCGCCAAGCCCATGATCGCACCGCCGTGGAGCACGCCGCCGGCCGTGCAGCGCTGGGGGTCCCACGCCAGCCGGCCGGTCACTTCTTCCGGCGCGGCGGCAAGCAACTCGACCCCCAGGGCCACCGAGAAGGGCATGCTCCCCAGGAGCTCCGAGTCCTCTTCCCCGGTCACACCGCCCTCGGCAGCGACCGGGAGGTGCCCCACCCCGTCGCCCGGGTTCGACGGGGCCTCGACGGCCCCGGTGGTCCCCCGCACCACCTCGGCGACCGCACCCAGATCGGCACCCGCCCACCCGGTGGCGGCCGCCCGCTCGCACAGCCCTTCCGCCGCTCTGGTGACCGGGAGCCACCGGCCCCCAGCCTCGGCCACCTCCGCGGCCAGACGGACGTCCTTGGCCGCGAGCTCGGTCGTCCACCATCCCGTGTGGTCACCGCTCAAGACATCCTCCAGTCGGTTCCGCAATCCCGGCGCAACCAGCGGGCTGTCCTCCAGGAAGTCCCGGAGCGCCGCGGTGTCCACCCCACCCGCCTCGGCCATGCCCACCGCCTCGGCGAGGGCGGCGACGCCGGCGACCAGGACCAGGTTGCTGGCCAGCTTGAGGACACTGGCGAGGGGTGCCGCCCCGCAGTAGCGGCGCTTGGGCGCCAACGCCTCCCAGAGGGGGCTGAGGCGATCCACCACGGCGGGCTCCCCGCCGAACAGCAGCATCGCCTCGCCGGAGGCCGTGGCCATGGGGCTGCCCAGGATCGGCATGGCAACGAACCAGGAGGGACCGACGGCCTCCGCCAGGCGGGCGGTGGTCCCCGGGCTCACCGTGCTGGCGTCGACGACCACGGCGCCCATGGCCAGCGCACCCAGCAGCTCGTCATCCCCGGTCACCACCTCGAGGACCGCTTGGTCGTCGGCCAGGCTGAGCATGACCACCTCGGCAGCGCCCACCGCGTCGGCGAGGGTGGGTGCCTCCCGGGCCCCCTGGGCCACCACCTCCGGCGCCCGTCCCGGCGTCCGGTTCCACACGGCCACCTCATGGCCCGTGGCGAGCAGCCGCTGAGCCAGGGCCCGGCCCATGCGGCCCATGCCGATCACCGCCAGCTTCACCGCGGCCGGCCTCCCGACCGGTTCCCGGCGCGACGCCCCCGCCCCGATCCGGCGGCGGTCGTGGCGGGGCCGACCCGGGACGGACCGGCCGATCGGTGCCAGGCCATGGCATGACCCTAGCGGCGCGCCGTCGGCAGGGCTCCGGGCTGGAACATGGGCCCCCATGCCCGCTCGGCCCGGTCCCCGACCGGCCGTCACCCCCTGGCTCCTCCCACCACGGGCCAGGAGAGGGTTAGATGCCCGGACTGGGAGCGACCCGGCGGGGGGTGACCACCACCGCCCCGGAGGAGGGCACGGGATGCCTGGTCCCGGGTGAACCCCGGGTACCCCACCGGCGCTCCCAGGTGAGCCGGCCCGACGACCCTCCCGCCGGGCTCCTGGCCGCCACCGTCGCGCCGGGCTCGGTGGTTGGTGCCAGGGCGCTCGCGGGCCTCCAGGCGGACCGGGGCCGGAGACCGGCGGGCGGTATCGAGGCGACAGGCCGCCACCCGGGTCGGTCGCCTCCTTGCGACGGGACGGAGCGGTCCGCCACACTGCAGCCCGGTCCTTGTACCGTCGGCTCGTGCCTCGGCGGTTCGTCGTGCGCAGGTGAGGGGGCCCATGAGCACACCGCAGGTGCGATCCCCGTCCTCCCCGGTCGCCGAGGGCGTCGACCGGCTGACCGGTGGTGTCGTCAACTTCTACCTGGCAGAGGAACGCGGACGCCTGACCCTGATCGATGCCGGTGCCCCCGGCGACTGGGGGCTCCTCGGCCGGGCGCTGTCGGCCAAGGGCAGGCGCCTCGAGGACCTCGAGGCCGTGGTGCTCACCCACGCCCACGCCGACCACATCGGCGTCGCCGAGCGGGCCCGGACCGACGCCGGCGCCACGGTCTGGGCCCACGAGGACGACGCGGCGGTGGCCAAGGGCGCCGACGCGGGCAAGAACGACGGCAGCATGGCGCGCTACGTGCTGCGCCCCGAGTTCTACCGGACCCTCGTGTCGCTGCTCCGCCGGGGCGCCGGCCGGATCGTGCCGGTGGTCGAGCTCTCCACCTTCAGCGACGGCGAGGTCCTCGACCTCCCCGGCCACCCCCGGGTGGTCCACCTGCCGGGACACACCCCCGGCAGTGCCGCCCTGTTCCTCGAGGCCCAGCGCGCGCTGCTGAGCGGTGACGCCATCGTCACCCGGAACCCCCTCACGGGCCGGACGGGCCCCCAGATCATGCCGTCGGGGTTCAATCGGGACACCCCCCAGGCCCTCCGCTCGCTGGCGGCGCTCGAGCAGCTGCCGGCTGAGCTCGTCCTGCCGGGCCACGGCGAACCGTGGGGCCGTGGCCTCGCCGAGGCGGTGCGCCTCGCCCGCACCGCAGGTCCCTCCTGACGCCCGGGGGCCGTCGACGGCCCCCGGCCTTCGCCCCACCTGGCCTCGCCCGGCCAGGCACGCCCACGGCCACCGGGGGGTCAGGTCGAGGTCGCTGCCCCGAGGCCCCGCCGTGCCGTGCCCGACACGACCAGGACGAAGAGGGTGAACGCCAGGACGTGGACGATGGTGCAGTAGATGCAGATGGCCCCGATGACCAGGACCTCGGCGCTCACCAGGTACACCACGAAGCCCATGCCGGCCACCGCCCCGGCCAGGCGGAGGCGGGCCGCCCACGCCCCCAGCCGGCCCCGGGCGCTCCAGGCACCGGGGAGGTTCAACCCCGCCATGGCGACGAAGTAGGCAAGGCCCAGGATCGCCACGGGGACACCGGCGATCACGGACTGGGGGCTGGTGGTGACCCGTGCACAGTCGATCGCCCCGGTGTCGCTGCAGGCCAGGACCGCCGGGGTCGTCAGGTGGGCAATGGTGAGGTACGCCGCCACCGCCGCCCCCAGGAGGGCCACGCCGGTGGCCGCCCATCCGAGGACCCGCAGGGCCCCGGTCCCCACCTCGGCGGGGGGAGGCCGGCCCGCCGGGGAGCCCCCGGTATGGGCCGCCCCGGCGGGCGTGGTGGTCTCCCCTGGCTTGGCGCCCGGGGCCCGGGTCACGGCGCCGGCTTACCCGAGGCCAGGGCGGCGCCCGCCTTGGTGATGGCCGGGGTGGAACACACCGAGGCGGGGCGGTTGTGGGTGATTTGGCACACCGCGGCGGTCAGGTAGTTGGCGGTGGCGTCCACGGCCTGGGCGGACTTGGCGTCGGGGATGCTGAGGCTCCCGGCGATGGTGCCCCGCGACAGCCCCTGGAGGACCTGGGGACTGTAGCTGGCCCCGCTCACCAGATACCGGTTGCCGAAGTCGACGAAGGGGATCCCACCCGAGCTCTGGGGGGAGACGTAGGGAGGCTTGTCGTAGGTGGAGACCAGCTTGGACTGGGCGGGGGTCGGCTTCTGCAGGGGTGTGTAGCTGCCCTGGCCGTTGGGCTGGTTGGTCTCCAGCTCCACCGGGGTGAAGGAGAGGTAGGGGCTCTTGTAGGTCGAGTGGTAGAAGCTGAAGGTCTGGGTGTTCGGGTACTGGTCCGAGGACGAGGACTGGGTGGCCTTGAGCCCCGAGAAGGTGCCGAACCGGGAGAAGGCGACCACCATGGCCCAGCGCTCGGCGGCACAGAAGGGACAGTACTCCGCCCCCACGTAGAGGACCTCGGGCTTGCCGTCCTTGGTGAGGGGCGGGTGGTTCCCCTTGATGGGCGCCGGAGGGGTCACCAGACCGGCCGGCCCGGTCCCCACCTGGGCCAGCACCGCGGGAGGCACGTGGGTGGCGGCGTGGACCACCTCGGGGGAAGCGGCTGCGGCGCCGGGGGCGTTGGCGCTCTTGCCGCTGCCGCCGCCTGCGAACTTGACCCCCACGATGACCCCCACCACCAGAACGACCAGGGCCGCGGCGATCAGGGTGATCGCAAGGGGCCCCGGGCGGCGCCCGCCACTGGGAGGGGACCAGCCGCCCCCGCCACCGCCTCCCTGGCGTTGGCCGGGGGTGGCCTGCCCGCTGGAGCTGGGACCCCGCTGGGATTTCGCCACGTCACTCCTTCCGCGTCGCCCGGGTCGCGGCCAGAGCCGCATCCTACCGGGGGCCGGAGGGACCCGGACGTCGCTAGCAAGAGGGATTGCACTCCCGAGGCGGGAGAGCCCGTCAGCCGCCGGAGTGACCTCCCCCCGGAGCCAGACTCGGGAAGGTCGTGCCGAGGAGGTAGCGCAGCTCAGGGGCGGTCAGCGCCCCCACGTGGCGAACCCTGACCCTGCCCTGGGGGCCGAGGATCACCGTCATCGGCAGATCGGCGACGCCGTAGCGGGCCGCCACCCTCCCCGCGGCGTCGGCGACCAGGGGGTAGGTGGCCCCCGCCCGATGGGCGAAGGCCCGGGCCGCGCCGCTGTGATCCAGGACGTCGACCCCGACGAAGCCCACGCGGGTGCCGAGCGCTGCGTGGACCTGCTGGAGGGCGGGGAGCTCCCCCTTGCAGGCCGAGCACGTGGTGGCCCAGAAGTTCACCACCGCCGGGCGACCCCTGAGCTGGGCCGGACCCAACCGACGGGCGGGTGAGGAGAGCTCGGGGAGCTCGAAGCCCGGGGCGACCCGGTCGACCACGGCCCTGGCACCCCCACCGCCGGTTCCCCCTGCTCCCACCGAGCCCAGATGCGCGGGCCGCTCGGGGCCGGGGAGCAGGTCGGCCGCCTGGGCCGCAAGGGCCCGGGCGTAGCCGGCGGTGTCAGCCGAGGCGTCCCCGAACTGGCCCAGCGCCCGGATCCGCCCCGACGGGCCGATGAAATCCAGGAGCGGGCCGTGGTTGACGTTCCGGGTGGCGCTGTTCGCCGCCACCTCCTCCCCGTAGGCGTGCCAGACGGCCCGGAGCTTGGCAGGTGAGGCGGTGAGGAAGGACCAGTTGGGGACTCCTTCGAGGTTGTGCTGGGTCGACCAGGACGCGACGTCGGCCACCCTGGGGAAGAACGGGTTGACATTGATCGACACGAACGCGACGTGGGCGGCCGCCGACCCCAGGTCCTCGTTGGCGACGGTCACGTCCCCGGCGTACAGGGGGCAGAGGTCCTGGCACCGGTCGTCGTTGAAGGACAGCACGACCACCTTCCCCCGCAGGGAGGCCAGCGACACGGGCTTCCCGTGCTGATCGACCAGGTTGAAGCCCGGGGCGGGGTGCACCGCACCCGGCCCCAGCCGGTCCAGGTGGAGGAGGCGGCTGCCGGCGGGCCCCACGGTCGGCGCGGGCCCGCCGGTGGCGCCGGTCCCCCTCACCGGGGGCTGGCTCGACGCGCCGCCCGGGAAGCCGAACAGGGCGATGGCCAACAGCCCCGCCGACAGGACCCCCGTGGAGCCGGCGAGCACCCTTCGGCGAACCGGCCTCGGAGCCGGTTGGCGGTGACCCGGCGCGTGCCCCGCCTCCTCGTGGGTCTCCCCGCCCTCACGGTGGCAATGCCCCTCGCCCCCGGCCGGGACCCCGGCGGCCCGGGCGGTCTCGGGCCGACCTGGTGAGGGACCGGTGGCGCCGGCCGACGCCGGCCTGGCCCGGCCGTGGCGCAGCCGGCCGGGGACCGGGGCTCCCAGGGCGAGCCACACCAGCGCCACCACCAGCAGACCCCCCAGCGTGGCACCCAGGGGGACCGCCACGGCGGAGAGGCCACCGGAGAGGCCGGCCTGGACCTGGTCGACGACCCGCGACACGCCCGGGGTCCGGGTGGGGGCCACGATCGAGGCGGTCCAGTAGTAGGCCAGGTAGGCGCCGGCGAGGATCAGGATCCCCCCCTGCAACGGACCCACCAGGCGGGACACCCTCCGCAGCCGGTGGACGACCGGGACGCCCGCCACGGCCAGGGCCACCGCCAGCGCGGTGAGGAACACCCCCATGCCGAGGCCATAGGCGAGCAAGCTGGTGACCCCAGCCACCGGCCCCCTGGTGGTGAAGGCGCCGGCCACCGCAGCCAGGAAGAGGGGCAGGGTGCAGGTGAGGGAAGCCACCCCGTAGGACACGCCGAACACGGCCATGGACCTCGGACGGCGGACCCCGACGCCCACCGGGATACGGGGCAGCCCGATCCGGAGGTGCCGACCCGCCAGGGTGACCGCTCCCAGGACCACCATCGCCACGGCCACGACCACCATCACCCAGGGCACCCAGCCGAGGATCAGGCTCGCCCCGCCCTCCACCGCGGCGCCGATCACCCCGAACACGACCAGGAAGCCGATCGTGGTACAGGCACCGGCGAGGAGGGCGCGCCCGACCCGGGCGCCCCGCCCGGGGCCGATCTCGCCTCCTCGGTCGACGAAGAAGGACAGGTAGGCCGGCAGCAGGGGCAGCCCGCACGGATTGCAGGCAGCGACCAGCCCGAGTGAGAAGGCGTACCCGAGGGATGCGGGCGCGAGCGCGGCGGGCAATGCCCTAGCCGGTCCGGGCGCGTGGCACCGGCCCAGCCGGCTCGCGGCGCGGTGCGGTGGGCAGGGACCCCACGGCCGTTCCGGCCTGGGTCACGGTCTGGTCGAACCTCCTGGTCATGCCGGGTGCATCTCCAACGCTATGGCGACGCCCATCCCATCGAAAAGTCGCGCCGGCGGGTCATTGCCTGCCGCCGCCCCCAGTGACGGATCGACCCGGATCGTCGTGGCGGCTGGAGCGAGCGGTTGGGCGCCGACCGGGTCGGGCCGTCGGGCCGTGGGCGAAGGGGCGGTCCCCCGGCACTCGGCGCCGCCGCCGGACGGCGACGCCCCGGTTCGGACACAACGCCTCGAGGTGCGCCTCGGCGGGCGATCGGGGCGGCGGGGAGCACGGCCCCGATGTCCGGGGACGCCCCGATCTCGAGCCCGGCGCGCCCGCCGTGGCGGCACCGGGAGACGCCCGATGGCTGGGCCGCCGAGGTGGGCACGAGCGCCCCGCCGGCGAGCGTCGGGACGACGGGCTGTCTGGGCCCGACAGCCGCCATGCGGTCCCGGCCCGGGCCGTGGACCCCCTCGACCACCGACGGGCCCCAGGACGTCGTCCCGTCCCAGGAGCAGCGCGCCTTGTCCGCCTGGCCGAGGGGCTGAAGGACCCGGGCGGTGAGCCTGACTACCGCCTCGGCAGTGGCCGCGTGACCGAGGTGGGGAACGCCCGGGACCCGCTGCCCCGGATGGTGGTACGCAGTCGACCCGCCTGCGACCACGGGCGGGCCACCACCCGGCTGAGGCGGTGCGACTGGTCCTGGATCGGGCCGTGGCCATCCCCCCCACCCGGGGCCGGCCGCCCCGGTGGGGGCTCCCGACCCACCGGGGTCAGCGGTACTCGGGGTTCACGAAGTCGAACCGGGCCCCGGCCTCCCACTCGCTGCGCTGGTTCCCGTGGGCGGGCACCCCTCCGGCATCCTTCAGCATCCGGGCCAGGTGCAACAGGTTCCAGGTCATGAACGTGGTGTTGCGGTTGGTGAAGTCGTTGTCCAGCCCGGCCCGGGTGCCGTCGGGGAGGAGGTCCCCGTAGCTGGGGCCCGGCCCAGCCTCCCCGATCCACCCGGCGTCGGCCTGGGGAGGGACGGTGAACCCCAGGTGCTGGAGGCTGTAGAGGACGTTCATCGCACAATGCTTGATCCCGTCCTCGTTGCCGGTGATCAGGCACCCCCCGACCTTCCCGTAGAAGGCGTACTGGCCCCTGGCGTTCAGGTGGCTGGAGCAGGCGTAGAGCCGTTCGATGAGCTTCTTGGTCTGGGAGCTGTTGTCCCCCAGCCAGATGGGCCCGGCCAGCACCACCACGTCGGCGGCCAGCACCCGCTCGTAGATCGCCGGCCATGCGTCCTTGTCCCAGCCGTGCTGGCGCATGTCCGGGTAGATGCCGGTGGCGATGTCCTGGTCGACGGTTCGAATGACCTCGACGCCGACCCCGTGGCTGCGCATGATGTCGGCGCTCGCCCCGATGAGCAGGT
>DASQQH010000233.1:0-6870 GCA_035643555.1 Acidimicrobiales bacterium
AACTGGTGGAGGACGGGGTTGGGGTCATCCACCCTGCTGGCGACGGCCAAGGCGACCTCCTCGGTGGTCCCTGCCAGGGGCCGGTAAATGGCCCCGGTGATCCGCAGGTGCTGGACCGACGCGGGGACAAGCGCCACCCCAATTCCCGCAGCGACGAGGCTCACTAGTGTCGAGGTCTCTGAGGCCTGCTGGGCAACCTGTGGTTCAAACCCCGCCTTGTGACAAGCCAGCTCCACGGCATCATGAATGACGGATCGGAAGTCCGACGGATAGACGATGAACGGCTCCGACGCCAGTTTCGCCAACTTAAGTGAGCGCTCACCAGCTATGGGGTGCCCGGTCGGTAGCACCGCGACCAGCGGCTCCCGGCGGATGACTTGCACCCACAGGTGCGGAGACCGCACGGGCGGACGGAGCAAGCCCACGTCCAGGGTACCGGCCGTGAGCGCCTCGACCTGAGCAGGGGTAAGCATCTCTCCATGAAGCTCGAGTTTGACGTCGGGAAGCTCCGAGCGCAGGGCGTGGGCAATGGAGGGAAGCAGCTCGTAGGTAGCGGATCCAGTGAAGCCGACGGCTAGGCGACCCACCGCGCCCCGTTCAGCACGAGCTACGTCCACGCTGGCCCCCTCGACTTCGGTAAGGATCCGACGGGCCCGTTCGAGGAGCAGTTCTCCGGCGGGGGTCAGCTCCACCTTCCTCGTTGTCCGGGTCAAGAGGGGCGTCCCGAGCTCGGCCTCGAGCTGCCGGATCTGTTGGGAAAGTGGCGGCTGGGCTATATGCAGCCGGGTGGCGGCCCGGGCGAAGTGACGCTCCTCGGCAACGGCCACGAAGTAGCGAAGATGGCGAAGCTCCATCGATCTTTGAGCTTACGATGCCCGGCGAGGCCCGTCGCTGCCGACATGAGCTGCGGACCGCGCTCAGCAAGGGGTAGCAAAGAGCCGGCTGCCACTGAAGAGGAGAGCCGCAGCCAGGGCATTCAGCCAGCGTCCCGCGTATGGCATCCGCGTAGGGCATCGGGGGCGGCATGGGTGACGAAGCTTGAGGAGCAGATTTCCGGTACAGCTTCCCTCTCCCGGGGCCGGTTGCCTCCTCCCGGACGAGGGCGGTGAAGCGACCACCTCGGCCTTGGTGGTGGTGGTGACGAGTGCCCCCGGGGCGTCCAGCATCCAGGACACCGCCCGGGAGGCCTTCCCCATCTGGGAGCCCATCACCACCCCCACCGAGGGGGTGGCCGGTGTCACCACTGGGGTGCGCCCGACCGCCCCGATCGTGAGGGAGCCGGCGTCTTGGGGGTAGGTCTCAACCGACACGACATCGTTCCGGCCACCGCCGAGGAGAGGACCCGACAGGACATCGTTCCGGGCAGCGAGGAGCCCGAGCGCCCCGCCCGTCATCGTGACGAGCGCGAGGGCCGCGTACCTCCCCGCCGGGCCGGGGAGGAGGTCCCCCAGGGGCGCGGGGAACCCGGCCGCGGGGTTCCCGGGATGCGTGTGCCGGGACACAAGCCTCTGCCAGAGGGCCCCGACCGAGGGGGGGTCCGAGGTGGCCGCCCAGGGCGGCTGCGGCCTCTGCCACCGCGGTGGTCCCCCCGACCCCGCCCCGATGCCGGCCACGACGGCGATGCCCCAGGCGAGGGGGTCCTCGACGCTCCGCCCGGGGTGGGCCGTCCGGTCATGGCCCCGTCGGTGTCCACGAGTGGGGGTTCAAAGGGAGAAACCAGGTGATCCACGAGGAAGCTCTCCTCCCCCACCCGCCACAGCCCACACCCTCTGGCCAGACGGCGCAGCATGCCCGACTCGGTGTCGTTGAGCCCGAACACCTCGGCGGTGCGCTCCACGGCCTCGGCCCGGACCTGATAGCAGATCCGGGTGGAGGTGTCCGCAACCAGGCCCTTGGCCAAGGCCACGGCTTCGCAGCCGGCGTCTCCCACCGCGTCCAGGTCCGAGGCGGTGCGGATCGGTACCACGAGGCGGTCGGTCCCCCTCGGGTGATCCACGTCGACGCTGGGAGACGCTCGTGGCCTTCGGCATCGGCCGGACGAGATGAGGTGGCTAGCGGGGCGTCGAGAAGCTCACGGGCAGATGCTTGATCCCGTTGATGAAGTTGGACCGCAGCCGGTCGGGCTCGCCGGTCACCTGGATGTCGGGGAGGCGGGACAGCACCTCCCGGAACAGCACGGTGATCTCCCGTCGGGCCAGGTGGGCCCCGAGGCAGAAGTGGGGGCCGTAGCCGCCGAAGCCCACATGGCGGTTCTCGGCCCGGGAGAGGTCGACGCGATAGGGCTCGTCGAACACCGCCTCGTCCCGGTTGGCGGAGTTGTAGAACAACAGGACCTTGTCCCCCGCCGACAGCTGCTGGCCTCCGAGGGTCGTGTCGGCGGTCACGGTCCGGCGCATCTGGATGACGGGGGTGGCGACGCGGACGATCTCCTCCACCGCGCTCGGCGCCAGGCCCTCGAAGTCCGCCGCCCACGCCGCTCGCTGGTCGGGATGCTCGTCGAGGAGCACCAGGCCCCAGGAGATGGCGTTGCGCGTGGTCTCGTTGCCCGCCACCACCAACAGGATGAAGAACGACGCCAACTCGTCGAAGGACAGGCGCTCGCCGTCGATCTCCGCGTTGACCAGCGCCGAGGTCACGTCGTCGGTCGGGTGGGCCTCCCGGGTCCGGCCCAGGTCGGTTACCAGCTCGCCCAGCTCGACCCCGGCGGTGAGCAGCGCGCCGTAGATGTCCTCCCGCTCGGCGACGTACTCGGGGTCACCCGGACCCAGGATGACGTTGGTGCGCTCGAGCACGTAGCCGTACTGGCTGGGCGGCACGCCCATCATCTCGCAGATGATCCGCAGGGGGAGGGCGGCGGCGATCTCGGCCACGAAGTCGCAGCTGCCCCGGTCGGCGACCTGGTCGACAATCTGGGCCGCCACCCGCTGCACGCTGCCCTCCAGATCGTGCAGGCGCTTGGGGGTGAACGCCCGGGAGACGATCCGCCGCAGCCTGGCGTGGCGGGGGTCGTCGGCGTTGATCATCCCCCCGTAGTACTCGAGGAACTCCGGGGGCAGGTCGGGGATGCTGGTGCTGCCCCGGCCTGAGCAGAACCGTTCGGGGGCCCGGCTGGCGGCCACCACGTCCGCGTAGCGGGTGATCGCCCAGTAGCCGGGTCCCTTGGGGGCGAAGCCGTAGTCGGGCTCCTCGAAGAAGGCAACGGGGCGCTCCCGGCGCAGGGTCGCAAAGGCCCCCTCCCGCTCGGCGAGGGGGAGGGTCCAGAAGCCCTCGATGTCCGACAGGTCCATCTCGTCCACCGACAGGGTCTCCTTGGGCTCCACGGGCTCCTCCTTCCACTGGTCGATGGCCACCACCGGCCCCGCCCGGGCGGGAACCGTCACGGGATCCTGACCCCAGCGTCGCGCGATCGCAAGCTGTGGGGACCACGATCGGGGCATGGCCCGGCTCCCGGCGTTCTCACCCGGTGACCTCCTCCTCCACCCGCAGGCCCCGGCCGGGGGGGTGGCGGCCACCGGGGGGGTCGCGGTGGTGCTCCTGGTGGCCGTGGCCCTCATGCTCCTGGCACGCGCGGGGGTGTGGCTGCTGGCCGCCGGGTGGCGCCACCTGGCTCCCTAGCCGGTCTCGGAGGTGGCGGCCACCACGGCCTGGAGCAGGTCCGCCACGATGTCCGAGGGGTCCTCCAGGCCGACCGAGACCCGGACCATGGCCGGCCCGACGCCGGCGGCCGCCAGCGCTTCCTCCCCCAGCTGGCGGTGCGTCGTGCTCGCCGGGTGGGACACCAGGGTCTCCACCCCGCCGAGGGAGGGCGCCAGTCGGGCCAGACACGTTGCCTCGGTGAGGCGGCGCCCCGCGGCCCGGTCCCCGCGCAGATCGAAGGAGAGCAGGCCCCCCGGGCCGTCGAGGAGGCGGGCGGCCACGTCGTGGCTGGGGTGGGAGGCCAACCCCGGCCAGTGGACGGCCGCCACCCCGGGATGGGCCGCCAGGGCGTCGGCCACCACCCGGGCGCTGGCGCAGTGGCGGTCCATGCGCAGGGAGAGGGTGCGCACCCCCCGCAGGGCCAGCCACGAGGCGAAGGGGTCCGGTGAGCCGCCGAGGTCGATCATGGCGTGCCAGGCGGCCCGGTAGCGGTCGGCGTCGGCGAAGACCGCCAGGCCCCCGACCACGTCGGAGTGCCCGGCGAGGTACTTGGTCACCGAGTGGACGACGACGTCGGCGCCGTGCTCGAGGGGGCGGCACAGGTAGGGGGAGGCGACCGTGTTGTCGACCACCAGGCTGGCGCCGGCACCGTGGGCCACCGTCGCCAGGGCCGGGAGGTCCACCACGGTCATGGTGGGGTTGGCGATGGTCTCCACGTAGACGGCCCGGGTGCGGGGGGACAACGCCCCTCGGACCGCCTCGGGGTCCGAGGCGTCCACGAAGCGTGCCACGAGGCCGAGCCGGTCGAGCAGGCCCGTGAGGAGGGAGTAGGTCCCCCCGTAGAGCTCGGCGCCCACCACCAGCTCGTCACCCGGGCCGCACAGGCTCACCGCCACCGTGGAGATGGCCGCCATGCCCGACGCCGTGGCCAGGGCGTGGGCGCCACCCTCCAGGTCGGCCACGGTGGCCTCGAGGGCCGCCGTGGTGGGGTTCCGGTAGCGGGTGTAGGCGTAGCCGGCCTCGGGGTCCCCCAGGGCCTCGGTGTAGCCCTCGGCGTCGGCGAAGGAGAAGGTGGAGGCCTGGTGGATGGGCGGCGCCAGCGGCCGGGCGGCCGGGAGCGGGGGCTCGGTCCCCTGGACGGCCCTTGTGGCGAACCGCCGCCCTCCTCCCCGGTGCTCGGCTGCCGACGGTTCGGTGACCATGGCCGTCAGCCTTCCGGGACCCGGGCGGCGCCGTCAAAGTCGTCGACTCGCGCTTAGGGGGCCCCACCCGGGCCCCGCAGGCGCCCCTCAGTGCTCGCCGCCGCCCCGGTCCGCGTCCCGACCTGGGCGAGGTCGCGACCCTGGGGTGGCGTTGAGGGCCACCTCGGCCTGATCGACATCCAGGTCCCCCCGGGCGAGCCGCTGGAGCACCGCCAGGCGGGCCTCCTCGGCGGCCCCCGACGAGGGGGACGCCCCCCCGCAGCGGTGGTCCGCACCGGCGGCGTCCTCGGCGGCGCCCGCCGTCACCGGCTGGAGACCCAGGCGCCCCAGCAGGGCGTCGAAGCGGGCCCGGGCGGTCGGGTAGCTCACCCCCAGGTGGCGCTCCAGGTCCTTCATGTTCCCCCGGGAGGCCAGGAACACCCCCAGCAGCTCCCGGTCCTCGGCGGACAGGGCGCAGTAGACGCAGGTCTCGAAGGAGCCGGACAGCTCCGTCCCGCAGGACAGGCAGCCCAGACGGGTCAGGGTCAGGTGGTCCCCGCACACCGGGCACTGCCGGGGTGGCTGGTGGACGGTCACCGGTGGCCTCCCGCGGTCCGGGGAGCCGTCTCGTCCCAGATGTCCACGGCCCCCATGGTGGCCTCGACGTCAAGGGTGGCGCGGCCGGTGCCGACCACCAGCTCGCGGCTCCCCTGGTCCCCCCAGTCGTCGCCGACCCCGCCGACCCGGAGCCGTCCCAGCTCGCAGGTTGCCCGCACCCTGGCGTCGGAGCCGGGCTGGAGGCGCACCGAGACGTTCCCGGCGTCGCAGCGGATCCAGGACGTCCCCGCCGCCAGTCGGGCCCGGGCCCGCACCGCGGCCGCCTGGGCCCGGACCTCGAGGGGCCCGGTCACCCCGTCCAGGGTCGCCGACCCCGCCGACACGTCGACGACCAGGCGCCCCCGGACGTCGGCGACGGTGAGCGCCGCCGCGGTGGCCTCGGCGTGGACCTCCAGGTCCGGGTTGACCCGGACGACCAGGGGCTCGATCAGCCGCTGCCACTCGCCCCAGTCGGACCGCCCCGGACCCTGGGCGAACCAGGCGGTCCAGTCCTCCCAGTCCCGGGCCCCCTGCCCGCCCCGCCCCTGCTGGGCGGTCGAGCCCGGAGACTGGTGGGCCCGCCAGGCGCGTCGGGCCAGGCGGCCGAGCTGGGGGCCCACGAAGGCGAAGCCTCCGGGCACCTCGTCGTCCCCCCGGCAGGCGCTGACCACCAGCGCGTCGCCCTCCCGGCGAACCTCGTGGACACCCTCGACAGCGACTTCGGCAACCGCGGCGTCCCCGACGATCCGCACCGCCCGGGCCGCGGCCTGGACGCGGAGCAGCCGGGCCCGGGAGCCAGCCGGTGGCGGCGGGGCGCCCGCCTCCCCGCCACCATTCCCCGCGGTCCCGAGCAGCGCCGCCGCCTCCTCCGGTGACAGCCGTCCCGATGCCACGGCCTCCAGGATCCACCGTGTCTGCATGGCAAAAAATGCTAACCCAGATTCGGAAAATGTCAATGTCGACATCTCAATAGTATCGACAGGGCCCTCGTACGGACCGGTGGTCCGGGTGCCACGCCCAAGGCGGACGAGCCGGCGCAGGGACGGTGTGTCCGTCCCGGGGATGGCGGTCACCACTAGCGTCACCATCCGTGGCCCGCCCATCCATCCTCACCCCCCAGGCGACCGACTTCCCCCGCTGGTACCAGGAGGTGGTGGCCAAGGCGGAGCTGGCCGACAACGGCCCCGTCCGGGGGACCATGGTGATCCGCCCCTACGGCTACGCCATCTGGGAGCGGATGCAGGCCGAGCTGGACACCCGCATCAAGGAGGCCGGGGCCCACAATGCGTATTTCCCGCTCTTCATCCCCGAGTCCTACCTCCGTCGGGAGGCCCAGCACGTCGAGGGCTTCAGCCCCGAGCTGGCCGTCGTCACCCACGGCGGGGGCAAGCAGCTCGAGGAGCCCGTGGTGGTCCGGCCCACCAGCGAGACGGTCATCAACGCCTACTTCGCCAAG
>DASQQH010000234.1:0-2304 GCA_035643555.1 Acidimicrobiales bacterium
CGACGTGTCGCAGGGGCAGCTCTCGCCCGTCACCGGACACTACGTGACAACCACCGTGGACGACAGCGAGTACCGCATCTTCTACCTGGAGAACGGCTCCGGAAAGCCATTGGTCTGTCAGCATACGGCCGGATGTCATAACCACCAATGGCGGTACCTGCTCGAGGACGAGGAGATCACCCGTGACTACCGGGTCATCGCCTACGACCTCCCACGCCACGGCAAGAGCGACCCCCCCACCAACAAGGACTGGTGGAAGGAGGAGTACCGGCTCACCACCGAGCACTTCACCAGCACCATCGTCGCCTTCTGCGACGCCCTCGAGCTGGAACAACCGATCTTCATGGGATCCTCATTCGGTGGCAATGTGGCCCTGCAACTGGCTCTCCACTATCCTGACCGCTTTGGCGGGGTCATCGCGGTCGAAGGAGCTGACTACTCCCCGGGCTTTTATCTCGACTGGTGGCAGCATCCCCATGCCAACGCCGCCCAAGTCTGCGCCACCGGGTGTTGGGATCTGATGGCCCCCCAGTCGCCGGAGCGAGACCGATGGACAACCTGGTTCTACTACACGCAGGGATCCGAGGCCTTCAAGGGGGACCTGTACTACTACTCGGTGGACCATGACCTCCGGTCTCGGTTGCACGAGATCGATCCTCGCCGATGCCCGGTCGTCATGCTGAACGGCGAGTACGACTATCTGACCACTCCGGAGGACGGGCGGCGCACCGCCGAGGGGATTGGGGACGTGACCGCTATCGAGATGAAGGGCATCGGCCACTTCCCCATGAGCGAGAATTATTCGCTGTTCAAGCCCTACCTGGCAAAGGCGCTGGGGGAGATGGGCTGACCTCGCACCGCACTGGCCAAGGGGAGACCGCGGGGCACCGGCCGGGGCGCATGCCAAGGTGCGCCCGGCCGGTGCCGGTGGTCCGGCGCAGGCTGCCAGGGCGAACCCCGATCAGGAGGGACGAGGGTGGGCCCGGCGCCGACGCCGCTGCGGCCGGGCCCTTGCCACGACCGCTCCGTCACCCAGATCCGAGGCGGGCGCCTTCGGTGCCCACGGGCCGCAGGCCCCTCGGGACCCTGGGACGAGGGGAACCCGGCCCGGCCCGGGTGGCCGGCTACCGGGCCCGGCATTGGCCCAGGCGCGGCGGCCAGCACCTGTCCCCGCTGGGGGTCCGCCGCTCCCCGGGGCATGAGCAGTATCGGCGGCCGCGCCCGCTCCCCGTGCTCGACGGCCACCAGGCCGTTGCCACCGCCCCCCAACCAGGGATCGCCCGGCATCCCACTGGCCCGCCGGGAGCGACCCTTGCGCCGCCCTCACCGCTGGGAGAGAAGGCTCGGCCGGTCCCACCTCAGGGCGGACCGGAGGTGGCCTTCCCAGCCCACCACCCAGGTACCTTGACGCCGGGAAAGGACCGAGGCTCCTCCGAAAGGGGCACCCGCCAGTGCCGGGATCGGCGCCGCGCTGCTCGCTCCCGTCAGGTGCGTTCCTGGGCATAGATCTCCCGAGCCCGCCGATCGGACTCGGTCTGGCCGGACTTGGTCAGGCTCCTCGGGTACAGGCCGCGCTTGATCACCACGTTGAGTTGGGCACCGATGAGCGTGACCAATCCCTGGAGATAGAACCACCACAGGATGGTGATGACGGTGGCGAAGTGGCCGTAGGTCGACTGCGCCTGATGGAGGTGACGGGTGACGATGAGCGAGGAGAGCTGCTCGAAGATCCAGAAGGCGCCCCCGGCGACCAGGGCTCCCGGAAGCACATCCCGGAAGGTGATGTCCCGGTCGGTGAGCATGCGAAAGGCGGCGACGAACACCCCCACGTCGAGGGCCAGGGCCACCAGATAGCCGGCCACGTAGCCGGCCCAGCCGAGGTTGACCCCCTTGTCCTGACCGGTGACGAAGCCGCTGATCACGCTGCTCACCACCAGGCCAAGCCCGATGGTGGACAGGGACCACAGGCTGTTGGCCAGCTTCCCCACCATCTTGGGCCGGTCGCTCACGGGGATCTCCCAGAGCGAGTTGAAGGCGTACTCGGCGGTGCGCATCACCGCAGAGCCGCTCCACAGCGCCGTCACCCCGCCCAGCACGATGGTCCACACACTCCCACTGAGGTGGCCAACCTGGGACGGGTTGAGCATGGGGAACATCGAGCTCACATGTCCCAGCACCTGGGTCTTCATGCTCCCCGGCAGGAAGAAGCCGAGCAGGGAGATCAGCACCAGCATCAACGGGAAGACCGAAAAGAAGGCCCAGAAGGCCAGCATGGCCGCCATGTACTGGGAGCGGTCCTCTTGA
>DASQQH010000235.1:0-5449 GCA_035643555.1 Acidimicrobiales bacterium
AGGCGGGAAAGCGGGCCGTCTTGACCGGATCGGTGTTGGTGAGCGACAGGGCGTAGCCGGTCCGCCCGTGGAAGGCCCCGGTCAGATGCAGGACCCGCCCCCCCTTGTCCGGGGAGCGCCCCCGAGCCTCGTTGTGCCGGCTCTTCCAGTCGAAGGCGCACTTGAGGGCGTTCTCCACCGCCACCGCCCCCCCCTCGACGAAGAACAGGTGGGGCAGGTCCGGATCCCCGAGGACGCGGGTGAAGGTCCGGACGAACTCAGCCAGCTCCACCGTGTAGGTGTCGGGGTTCGCCGGCTTGTTCACCGCCACCCGTCCCAGGTGGGAGACCAGCTCGGGGTCGTCCGCCAGGCCGGGAGGGTTCATGCCGAGGGGCAGGGAGGCAACGAAGGAGTACAGGTCCAGGTAGGCATCCCGGGTCCGGGCGTCCACCAGCCAGGACCCGTGGCTGGCGTCCAGATCGAGTACCAACGGGAGGCCGTCGGCCAGGAGGTGGCGACCGACGACCTCGGGGACCCCCTCGGGGGAAAGGGGCGGATCAGGGGGCCGAGACGTCATTGTCGAACGAGCCATGGCCCCCATGGTGGCCCATGCCACTCTGGCATCCAACTTGAGCACGCCCGGTGGGGGGGCCGGCGAACCGACCCCTGATCGGCGCGAGGACCCCGGGCGGGCGACCAGACTGGCAGCCATGGCCCTCGACCTCACCCCCGACGAGCTGCTCACCACCACCCGGGCCGTCCGCCGGCGCCTGGACCTGGACCGCCCGGTAGAGCGGTCGCTGGTGGAGGAGTGCGTGGCGGTCGCCCTGCAGGCCCCGACGGGGTCCAACCGCCAGGGCTGGCACTTCGTGCTGGTGGACGACCCCGAGACCCGGGGCGCGCTGGCGGCCTGCTACGCGGCCGGCTTCGACCCGTACGCGGCCAGGCCGGCCCCGGAGTACCCCCCCGACGACCCACGCCAGGCCCGGCGCGACGCCGTTCGCTCCTCGGCGACCTACCTGCGCCAGCACCTCCACGAGGTGCCGGTGCTCCTGGTCCCCTGCATCGAGGGACGCCCACCCGGGGACGGCACCGCCCTGGCCCAGGCCAGCTTCTGGGGGTCCCTCCTGCCGGCGGTGTGGAGCTTCATGCTGGCCGCCCGGTCCCGGGGGCTCGGCACCTCCTTCACCACCCTCCACCTGACCCGGGAGGAGGAGGCGGCGGGAGCCCTGGGGGTGCCCGCCGACACCGTCACCCAGGGGGGGTTGATCCCCGTCGCCCACACCAAGGGGACCGACTTCAGCCCCGCGCCGCGGCTTTCCCCCTCCTCGGTCATCCACTGGAACCGGTGGTGAGGGGCTGAGGGGGTGGGGATGCCGCCGGGCGCGGTGGAGGTGGAGGCCTCGGGACACCGGGTCCGGATCACCAATCCGGACAAGGTGTTCTTCTCCGCCCGGGGGGAGACCAAGCTGGACCTCGCCCGCTACTACCTGGTCGTGGGCCGGGCGGCGCTGGTGGGGGTGGACCGGCGCCCCACGGTCCTCAAGCGCTACCCCAACGGTGCCGAGGGGGACTTCTTCTACCAGAAGCGGGTCCCCGAGCAGCGCCCCGACTGGGTGGAGACCGCCACGGTCACCTTCCCGAGCGGCCGGTCGGCCGACGAGCTCTGCCCGACCGACGTGGCCCACCTCCTGTGGGCCGTCAACCTGGGCTGCATCGACCTCCACCCCTGGCCGGTCCGACGGGAGGACCCCGACCACCCCGACGAGCTGCGGATCGACCTCGACCCCCAGCCCGAGGTGCCCTTCGCCGTGGTGCGACGGGTCGCCACCACCGTGGCCGCGGTGCTGGAGGAGCACGGCCTGGCCGGCTTCCCCAAGACCTCCGGCTCGCGGGGCATCCACGTCAACGTCCGCCTGGTCCCCCGGTGGGGGTTCCTCGAGGTCCGCCGGGCCGCCCTGGCCCTGGCCCGGGAGGTGGAGCGGCGCATGCCCGACGCCGCCACCTCGGCGTGGTGGAAACGGGACCGGGGCGCCCGGGTGTTCCTCGACTACAACCAGAACGCCAGGGACCGCACGGTCGCCTCCGCCTACTCGGTCCGGGCCAACCCCGAGGCGCGGGTGTCCTGCCCCCTCACCTGGGACGAGGTGGCCGACGTGGAGCCGGGCGACCTGACCCTTGCCACCGTGCCCCGCCGACTGCTCGAGGTGGGAGACCCCGGGGCGGCCATCGACGACCACCCCGGCTCCCTCGACGACCTGCTGGCCCTGGCGGCCAGGGACGAGGCCGGGGGCCTGGGGGACGCCCCCTGGCCCCCCCACTTCCCCAAGGCCCGGGGCGAGCCCCGCCGCTCCCCGGGCCGGACCTGAGCGGCCGGGCGCTCCCGGGGCGATCAGGCGTTGAGGACGGCCACCAGCTCGGTGGGCACGGCCACCTCCAGCTGGTCGTAGCGGCAGCTCTCCGGCCGCCGGTCGGGCCGCCAGGCCCGGAAGGTCGTGGCGTGGCGGAACCGGTCGCCCTGCAGGTGGTCGTAGGCGACCTCGCACACCAGCTCGGGGCGCAGGAGCTCGAAGGACTGGTCCCGCCCGGCGCTCCACCGGCTGGGCCCACCGGGGCGGCGTCCGGGGGCCGCCTCGGGGACGGTCGGGGGACCATCCCCGGCCCAGGGGTGGCCGGCGGGGTCGGCCACCCGGTAGGGGGCGAGCTCGTCGACCAGCTCGACCCGCCGGCGGGCGCTGAAGCTCGCCGTCACCCCGACGTGGTGCAGGGTCCCGGCCCCCGCCGGGGTCCCGTCCCCGTCGTAGAGGCCGAGGAGGAGCGAGCCCACGCCCGGGCCCGCCCGGTGCCAGCGGAACCCGGCGACCACGCAATCGGCCGTCCGCTCGTGCTTGACCTTCACCATCGCCCGCCGCCCCGCCTGGTAGGGCTGGTCGAGGTCCTTCACGACCACCCCGTCCAGGCCTGCCCCCTCGAAGGCCTCGAACCACGAGGCGGCCAGGGCGGGGTCCTCGGTCATCGGGGTGAGGTGCACCGGCGCCCCGACCCGCCCCAGGGCCTCGGCAAGGGCGGCGCGCCGCTCCCGGAACGGCCGGGGCCGCAGGTCGAGGTCGCCGAGGGCCAGCAGGTCGAAGGCCACGAAGGACGAGGGGGTGGCCCGGGCGAGGAGGCGGACCCTCGACTCGGCGGGATGGATCCGCTGGAGCAGGGCCTCGAAGTCCAGGCCGGCCGGTCCGGCGATGACGATCTCGCCGTCCACCACGCAGCGCGCCGGCAGCGTGGCCCGCAGCGGGTCGGCGAGCTCGGGGAAGTAGCGGGTGAGGGGACGCTCGTTGCGGCTCCCCAGCACCACCTCGGGGCCGTCCCGGAACACGACGGTGCGGAAGCCGTCCCACTTGGGCTCGTAGGCCAGCCCCCCGCCGACCGGCAGCTCCCTCGCCAGCTTGGCCAGCATGGGCGCCACCGGGGGCATCACGGGAAGGTCCATGCCCCGCCCAGGGTACCCGTCCGGCCGTCTACCAGCCTGCCCCCACCCGGCGGGCCGCCCGGGACTCCACGAGGAACCACAGGGGGGTCTGGTCCATCACCTTGGTGATGCCCCGGAGCAGGGGCATGGTGAGCGGCCGGATGACCAGGACCACCGTCGCCCCCAGGACCAGGCCCGCCAGGACGTCTGCCGGGTAGTGGGCGCCGGCATAGACCCGGGCGAAGGCCAGGAGCAACGCGGCGGCGGTGCCGATGACCGCCAGCCACCGGTCCCGGTGGGTGAGCCACAGACCGGCCATCACCGCCCCGGCGAAGGTGGCGTGGTCGCTCGGGAAGCTGAAGTCGTGGGCCCGGGGAACCAGCACCTCCACGCCGTGCAGGGCGTAGTAGGGCCTGAGCTCGGCCATCGCGTGGTTGATGGGCTGGGCGAGGCCCACGGCCACCACCGCCCCGATGCCAGCCCACACCACCGCGGCCACCGTCTGGCTGGCCCAGGGGCCCGAGCGGGCACGCCACCACGCCACCAGCAGCAGGAAGGCGAGGAAGGCCACCCCGCCCAGGTAGGCGTAGCCGCTCATGAAGGCGTGCGCCCAGGAGGTGTGCCGGGCGAAGTTGTTGATGTCCAGGTAGTACGAGGTGTTCACCGGCGGTCCTTGTGGCTGACTGGGCACCGTTCTAGCCGATGCCAGCCCTCGGGCGCTGGGCGGTTGCCCGCGCCCGGCGACGATCCGGCCTCAGGCACCCACCACCGGAACCTCGGCGAGGCGGGCCCCGGGGAGGTGGACCACCGCGGCGACGGCCCGGCGACCGGGGGCCTCGCCCCCGGTGCCGGCCAGGGCGACCGCCCGGATGCCACCGTCGTCGGCGAGGACCGGGCGGGCGTGCCAGACGGTCCCGCCGTCGAGGAGTTCGGTCTCCCGAGCGGGCCGACCCGGGTCGGGGTAGGCGTGCAGGGTCCAGGGCGCCTCGGCCGGCGCCTCGCCCGTGTGTTGCGCGTCGGGTCCGAGCGGGACCACGGCGCCGCCGCGCACGAACAGGGGCAGGCGCTCCAGGGGGACCTCCTCGACCACCCAGCCCGGGCCGTAGCGGGCCTCGCCGCTCCACCAGTCCACCCAGGTTCCCGGGGGCAGGTAGCAGGGCACCCGGACCGGGCCGGGCCCGTCGTCGAGGACCGGCACGACCAGGAGATCGGCACCGAGGAGGTACTGGTGGGCGAGCCCCCAGCTCCCCCGGTCGCCGGGATGCTCGAGCGCCAGGGGGCGCAGGACCGGCCACCCCCACCTCGCCGCCTCGCCGGCCAGGTGGTCCAGGTAGGGCAGCAAGCGGTAGCGAAGGGCGGCGAAGTCCCGGACGATGCCAAGCGCCCGCTCACCGAAGGCCCACGGCTCCCGTCGCCCGATGCCGTGGAAGCGGGTGAGCGGCGACAGACATCCCCACTGGGCCCATCGGACGTAGAGCTCGGGGGTGGGCCCGGCGCCGGAGAACCCCCCGATGTCGTGCCCCCAGAGCCCCGGGGCGGACACCGCCCAGGACAGCCCGGCCCGCAGCGTGGCCGCCATCCCGGCCACGCTGGACTCGGGGTCCCCGCCCCACTGGCCCGGATACCGCTGGGACCCGGCCCAGCCGCTGCGCCCCCAGACCAGGCCGGGGCCCCCGGTCGCCTCCCGGGTCACCTCGGCGACCGTCCGGTTGTACCAGAGGGGGTACAGGTTCCGCCACGCCCGGCCCGGGCGCCCGTCTGCCATGACCGCGTCCTCGGGCAGCCCCTCGCCGAAGTCGGTGGTGAACACGGCCACACCCAGGGCCAGCAGCTCCCGGTGGAGGTCCTGCCACCAGGCCCGGGCGGCGGGGTTGGAGAAGTCGACCAGGGCCCGGGGCCTGCCGTCGGCGGTGATGCCGGCGAGGGAGGCGGGCTTCCCCGTCCCGTCGGCCACCAGATACCCCCGGGCTGCCGCCTCGGCGTGGCGCGGGCTATCGGGGTCCAGGT
>DASQQH010000236.1:0-3339 GCA_035643555.1 Acidimicrobiales bacterium
AGCCCGACGATCTCAACGTCAAGTAGAGGATCAGGGCTGCCCAGGGCCTCGACCCCAACCTGCTGGAACTGGCGGTAGCGGCCGGCCTGGGGGCGCTCGTAGCGGAAGGCGGCCCCCCAGTACCAGGTCTTCCAGGGCAGCGACGGGCGGTGCTGGACGTAGGCGCGGGCGATCGAGGCGGTGAACTCCGGGCGGAGGGCCACGCGTCGGCCCCCCTTGTCCTCGAAGTCGTACATCTCCTTGGCCACCACGTCGGTCGACTCCCCGATCCCCCGGACGAAGACCCCGAGGTCCTCGAGCACCGGGGTGAGGACCAGGCCGTAGCCGGCCTGGTCGGCGAGGGCGCCGAAGCGGTCCACCAGCGCCTGCCAGCGGCCCGACTCGGGTGCCAGGACGTCCCGGGTGCCGGTGAGGGCCTTGGGGGGCTGGCTGGCAGGGGACACGACCGGCCAGGCTAGTGCCCTGACCACCTTGGTTCGCCCCGTCGAGGTCCACCACCTGCTGGTGGCTCGTCGGACACGGTAGGGCTCCCGGCGAAGGGACCTACGTCGCCTGAGCGGTCGGGAGGGGCGCAGCCTGCGGCGGATGCTGCGCCGGGGCGGGGGCAAGGACCAGGTGGGTCCAGGGTGTGTTGCCCGGCCCGGAAGGCCCCGGAGAGCCCGTGGTCAGATCACCGCCGGTGGAGCGCCCACCCGGGTCCCGTCCCGTCGTCTGGATCGACGAGCCGGCGGGGGAGCCGCCCACGACACGGTGGTTCTCCGAGGGGTCCACCCCACAGGGGTCGACACCCGCCGGGCGCGCCAGGTCGCTCAGTCCATGCGCTCGGCCCTCAGCTCCGTTGCCGCGCGCTCGAACTGGCCGGCCTGGTAGTCGCCAGCGGGTTGGCGGGTGATGACGTTGCCGCGGTTGGCGGCGTTGCTGACCGCGATGAGCGCGACGAGGGCGCCGAGCTGCTCCTGGTCGTAGTGCTCGGCGGCGTCCGCCCACGCCTCGTCGCGTACGCCGCCGGCGGCATCGGCGATGCGGGTCCCCTGCTCGGCAAGCTCGAGGGCGGCCCGCTCGGCGTCGCTGAAGACCGTCGCCTCTCTCCACACCGCGACGAGGTTGAGGCGACCCTGGCTCTCTCCAGCTGCGGTCGCCTCCTTGGTGTGCATGTCGGTGCACGCGCCACAGCCGTTGATCTGGCTGATTCGAAGCTTGACGAGCTGCTGGGTCGTGGCCGGAACCGCCGACTCGCTGATGACCCGATCCAGAGCGACCATGTGCTTCGCGAACTTCATCACCTGCTTGTTCTCGACGAGGTTGAGGCGGACGTCCATCGTGTGCTCCTCCCGTTGGGGTTGGTGGTCAGTGAGGGCTGCGTGTGGGCCCAAGCGGGTCATGGCCCGCCGCGGCGTTCCGTGGTGATCTGCCCCCCCGACAGGCCCGCCTCCCACGTGGTCGGGCACACGTCACCGTCGGAACTCTGACGTCGCGCCCAGCCGGCTCAGCTTCAGGGGGTTGGCGATGGCGTAGATGCACGTGATCCGGCCAGCTGCGACGGCGAGGCTCACGGCGACGGTTCCGCCACCGGCCTCGATCCGGACGGCGGGCAGCCCGTTGAGCCAGATGGTCGATGCCGCGAAGCCCGGGAGCCTCGCGGCACGGGCGAGGTACGCCGCGACCCGGTCGGCACCCATGATGGGCCGTCGAGCAGCCGGCGCGAGCCCGCCGCCGTCGGCGACGACCAGGACGTCCGGCGCGAGCACCCCCATCAGCGAGCGCAGGTCCCCCGTGGCCACCGCCGCCATGAACCTGTCGACGGCGGCCTGCTGCTCGACCACGTCCACCTGCATGCGGGGTCGGCGCGCCCTCACGTGCTCACGGGCTCGGTGAGCGGTCTGGCGAACCGCGGCGGAGGTCTTGCCCACCGCCTCGGCGATCTCCTCGTACGGCGCATCGAAGACCTCGCGCAGCACGAACACCGCCCGCTCGACCGGACCGAGGGTCTCGAGCACCGTGAGCATGGCGATGGAGACGTTCTCGGCGAGCTCGGCGTCCTCGGCGGCATCCGGGCTCGTGAGCACCGGCTCGGGCAGCCACTCCCCCACGTAGTCCTCCCGGCGGCGCGACAGCGACCGAAGCCGGTTGAGCGCCTGGCGGGTGACGATCCGAACCAGGTAGGCGCGCGGATCACGGACCTCGGCCTGGTCGACGTCGACCCACCGCAACCAGGTCTCCTGGACCACGTCGTCGGCGTCGGCGGCGACGCCCAGCATCTCGTAGGCGACGGTGAAGAGCAGGCTGCGGTGGGCGACGAAGGGGTCGTCGGTCATGCCGTCGGGGCCAGCGCCGAGCAGCTCAACCTGGGCAGAGGCTCCAGCCCACAGCCGGCTGGCGGTCCCTGGGACCCCACATCCCAGGCGACGTTGGAGACGGTCACGACGGCCGTGAGGCCCTGGCTGATGGCCTGGAGGCACCCCACCTCGAGGCAGTAGCTGCGACCCACCGGGCTGGCCAGTGCCGTCTGGGTGAACGCCGTCGGACGCTCGTCGCCCTGGTCCCACGGCAGCGCCTTGCGATCGACGCTGAGGCTCACGTTCCTCACCTGTGGATGGTTCCACGCCATCTCGATCCCCTCGGACAGCGTTCCCGGCATCGTGGGAGCCATGCGCTTGCCACTCCGCCGTGGACGCCGGTCGGCGCCGCCCTCGGAATCCTCGTCGTGGCCGCCACGATGCCTCCTCTCCTGGGCCTCTCGACATGAAGACACCGGTCGGCGGGGGGTTGTGACAGGGTCGGGGTGCGCCCCGGGGAGCCACGACGCCGGGGGCGGGGGCCAGACGCAGTCCGCCGGTCTCAAGGGAACCGTGAGGTTCCGGGCTCCCAGGTCGTCGGCGGTGGCCGATCCGGGATCGGGAGAGCGTCCCGTTCTCGATGCCCTCGACCCGCCCGAAGCGTTGCTCGAGCGGCGTCAGCTGGCCACCTCGACAGCCCGGGGAGGCTGGTCCATGTGGGACAACGCCTGCGCCGCCTCGGCTGCCACCGGATGGACCTGATGGCGGACCGGGTCGAGCTGCCAGGTGGGGAACCAGGTGACGCCCCGGCCCGGGACACCGAGGAGGGTTCCGCGCTCGACCGTTCGTGGAGGGCCTGGCGGGTGACGCCCAGGAACCCGGCCGCCTCGGTCGTGTCGGGTAGGAGGAGCGCCGACAGGACAACCGCGCTGGGGCGGGGCTCGGGGAGGGGATCGCCCGCCTCCTCGGCCCCTACCGGGGCGGTGCGCCTACACTGTCTGCCGTGGAGGGCTCAGCCGGGACGGGGGCCCGGGAGGACCACTGGGACGCGGTCTACAACGCC
>DASQQH010000237.1:0-3504 GCA_035643555.1 Acidimicrobiales bacterium
CGGGCAGTGGCCCGGCCGCCTCCGATGACGACCGGACCCTGGTGGAGGGGGCGCTGCGCCGGTGAGCGACGACACCCTGGCAGCGTCCCCCGAGGAGCCGACCGACGCTCGGCTGCGCGCCCTGGAGCAGGAGCGGGACGGCGCGCTCCGGGCCCTCGGCGACCTGGACCACGACCACGCGGTCGGGGCCCTCGACGAGGGGAGCTACCAGGCCCTGCGGGACGAGGGCACGGCCCGCGCCGCTGCCGCCATCCGGGCCCTGGAGGCCGCCCGGGCCGACGCCGAGGCTCCCGGGGGCCGGGAACCGCCCGCCGAGGGCGACCAGGCGCCCCCGGCCGCCCCCGATGCCGTCCCCGCCGCCAGCCAGGGAGGTGGCGAGGGTGGCGGCCCGACCAGGGGGGACGGTGGGCGCCGGTCCCCCGGGACCCGACGGCGATGGCTGCTGGTCGGGTCCATCGCGGCCTTCGTGGTCGCCGCTGGGATCCTGGTGGGCCGCTATGCCGCCACCCGCCTCCCCGGCCAGGAGGTGAGCGGGACCATCACCCACACCAGCTCCCCCCGTCTGGATGCCAAACACCTGGCCGAGCGGCTGGTCGAGGGGCGGGTCCTCGCCAGCCAGGGCAAGGACGTGGCGGCGGCCAAGGTGTTCAGCCAGGCGCTCAAGACCGACCCCAACCAGCCCGAGGCCCTGGCCTACGAGGGGTGGCTGCTCCGCCAGTCGGGGAAGGCCGACCACAACGCCAAGCTGGTGGGCCAGGGCCGGGCCCTGGTGGGGGAGGCCATCGCCGCAGACCCCGGCTACGCCGACGCCCACGTGTTCCTCGGCTACATGCTCCTCCAGGACAGCCACGACCCCGTGGACGCCGTCGACCAGTTCAACCTGTTCCTGGGGGACCACCCGGCCAAGGCCCTCGTCGCCCGCACGGCCCCGGTCATGGCCCAGGCCTACCGGGAGGTCCACCAGCCGGTGCCCCCGGCCGTGGCGGCGGCGCTCCACACGACGGGCACCACCGGCTGAGGCCGACCCGGGGGCCAGCGCGGCGCCACCCGGGTGCCAGTTGCATCCCGGGTAGCGTGGGGTCGTCGATGACGGGAGGGGAGGTTGGCCATGGCGAACGATGTCACCCGGACCGAGGACGAATGGCGGTCACTCCTGGGCGAGGAGCGCTACCAGGTGCTCCGCCAGGGAGGGACCGAGCCGCCCTGGAGCGGCACCTACGTGCACGTCGCCCCCGATGGGACCTACCGGTGCGCGGCCTGCGGGGCCGAGCTGTTCGACGCCGGCACCCAGTTCGAGTCCCACTGCGGCTGGCCCAGCTTCACCGAGCCCGCCGCTGCCGAGCGGGTGGAGCTGGTGCCCGACCACAGCCACGGCATGGTCCGCACCGAGGTCCGGTGCCGGCGGTGCGGGTCCCATCTGGGGCACGTGTTCGACGACGGGCCGGCCCCGACGGGGCAGCGGTGGTGCATCAACTCCCTGGCCCTGGACCTGGCCCGGGAGTCCGAGCCGGACTGACCCCGGTCTCAGACCACCGCCGCGCAGGCGTCGTCGCCCCGGGCCCGGGACGACATGGTGACGGGGATGGCGCTGCCGTACAGGCCGGCCAGCATGCCCCGCACCATCCCCCGGTCCACGGCGCAGATCACCGGGTGGACCGCGGCGGTGTCCCCGAAGGGGCAGTGGTCGGCGACCACCGCCAGTGAGGTCCCCCGGGCCTCGGCGTGGGCGGCGAAGCCGTGGGCGGTCAGGGCGTCGGCCACCGTCCGCAGGGCGGACCGCAGGGACCGGCGGCCCTCGCCCGGCGCCACCTGGGCCGCCAGTGAGCGCCCGTAGTCCTCGCCCACCTGCTCGGCCATGCACTCCGCCCGCTCCGGGTCCAGGAGGCGGAGCGCCTCGCCCAGGAGCATCACGAGCAGGTCGTCACGCCGCGGCGGGAACGACAGGGGGCGGTCGCCCTCGTCGCTGAGCGGGGTCCGGTAGCGCTTCGAGGGTCGCCCTGCGCCCCGGGTGTCCGCTCCGGCGCGCCCCGCGTCACCGCCCTCTCCGGGTCGACCGACCACCACCTCCAGGTAGCCTCCGGCGGCCAGCTTGTCGAGGTGGTGCCGGGCCACGTTGGGGTGCAGGTCGAAGCGCGCCGCCACCTCCCCCGCGGTCACCTCCTCGTGCCCGCGGGCGTGGAGGTAGATGTCCCGGCGGGTGGGGTCGCCGAAGGCCGAGGTCACCGCTGCCACCATCGCCGTGAACTCGGCGGCCTCGGCCGACGTCCTGGCTGGCTCCTCCACGCCGATAGTCTACCGGCGGGTGCGGGGGAAGACCGGCTGCGCCCGTTCCCGAGCCGTCCGCGTACTCCCAGAGGTGCACATGCCCCCCAGCGAGGCCCAGCTGCTCGAGGCCCTCCGGGCCGTGCGGGATCCCGAGCTCGGGCGGAGCCTGGTCGACCTGGAGCTGATCCGGGAGGCGCGCACCCGCTGGGGGGGCAAGGCCGCGATCACCGTGGCCCGGGCCTCCCCCGCCCACCCCCGCCAGGCGGAGCTGGTCAGCGGGGTGGAGGACGCTCTCCGGGACCTGCCAGGGGTGCGGACCGTCGAGGTGACCCTGGTCGATCTCGACGAGCACGAGGCCCGGGCCCTGGGTGAGCGCCTCAGGGCCACCGCCGGGGCCGCCGGTGCCGAGGGCGGGTCCCCGGCCGGGGCCGGCGGCGAGCGCCTCGGGCACGAGGAGGGCCGACCCAATCCCTTCATGGCCCGGGGCTCCCGTACCCGGGTGCTCGGGATCTCCTCCGGGAAGGGTGGGGTGGGAAAGTCCTCGGTCTCGGTCAACCTGGCGGTGGCGCTCGCCCGCTCGGGGCTCGACGTGGCCATCCTGGACGCCGACGTCTACGGCTTCTCCATCCCCCGCATGCTGGGCGTGGACCAGTCGCCGATGGTCGTGGGCGAGGTGATCGTCCCCCCTGTCGTCCACGGGGTCCGATGCCTCTCGGCGGGGTTCTTCGTCGGCGACGACACCCCCGTGATCTGGCGAGGGCCGATGCTGCACAAGGCCCTGGAGCAGTTCCTGGTCGACGTCCACTGGGGGGATCCCGACGTCCTGGTCATCGACATGCCTCCAGGAACCGGGGACGTGGCCCTGTCGCTGTCCCAGTACCTGCCCCGGTCGGAGGTCTTCGTGGTCACCACCCCCCAGCCGGCGGCGCAGCGGGTCGCCCAGCGCAGCGCCTACATGGCCAAGAAGCTGAAGCTCCCGGTCCGGGGCGTCATCGAGAACATGTCGTGGTTCACCGGGGACGACGGACGGCGCTACGAGCTCTTCGGCGCGGGCGGCGGCCAGGCCCTGGCCGAGGCGCTGGACGTTCCCCTGGTGGGCCAGGTGCCCCTGATGCCCGCTCTCCGGATCGGCGGCGACGAGGGCCTCCCCGTGACCGTCAGCGATCCAACCGGGGAGGCCGCCCGGGCCTTTGGCGCGGTGGCCGAGCGCGTCCAGGAGATGGGACCCGCTCGGGTCTA
>DASQQH010000238.1:0-3360 GCA_035643555.1 Acidimicrobiales bacterium
GTCACCGTCAAGCTGCTGGTCGAGGGCGAGGAGGAGTCCGGCAGCCCCCACTTCGAGGCGCTGCTCACCGCCGAGGCCGAACGCCAGGCCTGCGTCGCGGTGGTCGTCTCCGACACCGGCATGTGGGCCCCCGAGACCCCCTCCATCTGCGTGGGGATGCGGGGCCTGGTCGCCTTCGACATCACGGTGACCACCGGGACCATCGACCTGCACTCGGGCTCCTTCGGGGGTGGGGTCCCCAACGCGGCGCACGTGCTGGCCTCCCTGGTCGCCGGGCTCCACGACGAGGAGGGCAGGGTCGCCCTCCCCGGGTTCTACGACGACGTGGCCCCCCTCACCCGGGCCGAGGCGGACTCCCTGGCCGCCCTGCCCTTCGACGAGGCGTCCTGGCGGGAGGCGGCGGGGGTGGGCCTGCTCACCGGCGAGGCCGGGCGCTCCACCCTGGAGCGGATCTGGACCAGACCGACCTGTGAGGTGGTGGGCATCACCGTCGGCTACGGGGGGCCGGGGACCAAGACCATCGTCCCCGCCACCGGGACGGCCAAGGTGACCTTCCGCCTGGTGCCCGCCCAGCACCCCGACACCGTGGAGGCGGCCTTCGCCGCCTGGGTCGCCGACCAGGTGCCCGCCGGGACCACGGTGGAGGTGGCGCGCCACGGCGGGGTGGCCCCGGTCCTCTCCCCCCTCGACCACCCGGCCATGACCGCCCTGGCCCGGGCGATCGAGGCCGTCTGGGGCACCCCACCCCTGCTCGCCCGGGAGGGCGGCAGCGGGCCGGAGGAGGCCCTGGGCCGGGTCCTCGCCACACCGGTGGTGTTCCTCGGGGTGGGCCTTCCCGGCGACCGCATCCACGCCCCGAACGAGCGCCTGGTCATGGACCAGTTCTGGAAGGGCCTGCTCGCCGCCGGCGAGCTGTGGCTGGGCCTCGGCGCGCCCGGGGACCGGTGAGGCGGGTGGCCGGCACCGCCGGCGGGGACGAGGTGGGGGCCCCCGGCCTCGACCACGCCCACGAGTGGCTGAGCTTCGAGGACCCCGACGAGGCCCGTACCTGGGTGGTGGACGTCACCTTCCTGCTCAGCCACTGGAGCTGCATCTTCGGTCGGGGGTGTCAGGGGGTGCTCACCGCCCCGGCGCCGGAGCGGGTGGAGGGGTGCTGCTCCTACGGGGCCCACTTCACCGGCCCCGAGGACGCCGAGCGGGTGGAGGCGGCCGCGGCCACCCTGGGGCCCGAGGAGTGGCAACACCGTCGCCGGGGCCGCAACGGGGTGACCAAGGCGGGCCGCTCGGGCGAGGTGGTCACCAGGATGGTGGACGGCGCCTGCATCTTCCTCAACCGGCCCGGGTTCCCCGCCGGTGCGGGCTGCGCCCTCCACCAGGCCGCCGTCCGCCGGGGCCAGGAGCCCATGGAGCTCAAGCCCGACGTGTGCTGGCAGCTCCCCCTCCGCCGAGAGGACGAGGTCGGCCCGACGGGGCACGTGACCTCCACCCTCACCCAGTGGGACCGGCGCCACTGGGGACCGGGGGGCGAGGAGTTCGCCTGGTGGTGCACCGAGGCCCCGGAGGCCTTCACCGGCGCCCGCCCCGTCTACCAAGCGCTCCGCCACGAGCTCATCGCCCTGGTGGGAGCTCGCCCCTACCGCCGCATGCGGCGCTACCTGGACTGGCGCCTCAAGGCTCCGGGTTCACCCCTGCCCCACCCCGCCCGGCGTCGGGGCTGAGGCAGCGCCCGCCTCGTCGGGCCGGGCCCGCCGGCCCTCACCGGGCCCGAGGGACCTGCTGCTCCTCCTCTTCGTCCTGCTCCTCATGGAGGCACCAAAAGGCGTGGTCGTCCTCGGGATCGGCCCCACACTCAGGGCAGCTCTCGGCTGTGACCTCAGTGGCTCTCTTGAGGCTGCGGGCCTCCTCGAAGCGCCGATGACGTCCCTTCTTCACGAGCCGCTCCCAGGTTCACCAGACATCGATTGACCAGTCCACAGTCTAGCCCCCAGCACCCCCGTTCCCCCGCGGCGCAGGGACCGGCCTCGGTGGGATCACCGGCCCCGGCGGCGGCTAGGGTCAGGTCCGCGATGGCTGACGAGCTCGACGTCGACGCCATGATCGAGCGGTTCCGCCAGCGCGCCCGCGCGGTGCGCGAGCGGGGGTTGCCCCCGGTGGAGGGCGAGGACCGTCGCCGCCTCATGGCCCAGGCCCAGGCCGACTACCAGGACTTCGCCATCCTGGGCGACGCGGAGGGGAGCCTGGACGACGGGATCCTCACCCTCCGGGTGGATCTGCGTCCCGCCCACGACCGCGACGAGGCCTGACGCCGCCACTGCCAACGGCGGGTCCTTCCGTCGCCTCAACGGGGAACGGGCCTGGCCGCTCCTCGAGCACCAGCGCCCCGTTGTGGAGTGCCACGGCCGCCTTCCCGGTCACCAGCTGGCGCAGCGAGGTGCCCAGCACCGAGGCCCGCCACCCCTCCAGCAGCCGGCAGACCGGGTCGCCCCGGAACAGGGCGTGCAGGTCCGCCTTGGTGGCCAGCAGGGCCGGGTCGAGGCGGAGCTCGGCGGCCCGCTGGGCGATCCAGGCCGAGGCGAGGGCCACCGCCGGGCGCAGCCGCCGGTCCACCTCGTCGACCGCGGGGAGCCGCAGCTCGCTCTCCTCCAGGGTGAGCCCCGCCTCCACCGCAGCCAGCAGCTCGGCCGCCGTGCTCGCCTTGAGGGACCTGCTCTCGAGTCCCCGGGTCCGCTCCAGCTCCTGGCGGGAGCGGGGCGGGTGGTGGGCCACCGACGCCACGGCCAGGTCCGGCAGGACGTGGCGGGCCGGCTTGTCCAACGCCGCCGCCCGCCGCTCCCGCCACGCCGCCACCTGCTGGGCCACCCCCCGGGAGCGCCCGCGCAACGATCTGGCCTCCCGGAGACGCCACCAGGCCTGCTCGGGCTCGTGGACGTGGGTCCGCCGTCGCAGCAGCTCGCACTCGCCCTCGGCCCACGCCATCCGTCCGAGCGCCTGGAGCTCCTCGACCAGCGCCCGGTGGAGGTCGAGGAGGTGGCTGACGTCGGCCGCCGCGTAGTTCCGCTGGGCCGCGGTCAGCGGACGGCGCGTCCAGTCGGTCAAGCGGTCCCCCTTGGCCAGCGGCCTGCCCAGCACGGCGTCGACCAGGTCGGGCAACGAGGGTCCCGACATGCCGATGAACCGCGCCGCCAGCTGGGTGTCGAACAGCCGTGCGGGGACGGTCCCACAGGCCAGACCCAGGACCTCCAGGTCCTGCTCGGCGGCGTGGGCCACGGCCAGGCCGGGACCGGCGAGCACCTTGGCCAGGGGCCCCAGGTCGAGCGCCAGGGCGTCGACCAGGGCCACCCCGCCCGGCCACGCCAGCTG
>DASQQH010000239.1:0-3536 GCA_035643555.1 Acidimicrobiales bacterium
AGGGACTGGCCTCCTGAGCCCGGTGGGGCGCCTACCCGACCCGGGCGCGGAGGTCGGACAGGCTACGGGCCAGCAGCCTGGACACGTGCATCTGGCTGATGCCCAGGCGGTGGGCGATCGCCGACTGGGACAGCCCCTCGAAGAAGCGGAGGACCAGGATGAGCCGTTGGCGCTCGGGCAGCGACCGCAGCACCGGGGCGACGCTGGTCCAGTCCTCGGTCGTCCCGAAGTTGGGGTCCTCCTCGCCCAGGTGCTCCGAGAGGCTCAACTGGCCGTCCTCCTCGGTGTACGAGGCGGGGCCGTCCAGGGAGGCGGCCCGGTAGGCCTGGGCGGCGTCCAGGGCGACCAGGACGTCCTCCTCCCTGCTGTTCACCTCGGTGGCCAGCTCGGCGATGGTGGGCGAGCGGCCCTCCTGCTGGGAGAGGGTGGCGATGGCCTGGTTCAACCGGAGGTAGCGCTCCTGGATGGACCGCGGCGGCCGCAGGGCCCATCCCTTGTCCCGGAAGTGGCGCTTGAGCTCGCCGACCATGGTGTGGGTGGCGAAGGTGGAGAACTCCACGTTGCGGTCCGGGTCGAAGCGGTCGACCGCCTTGACCAGGCCGAGCGCGGCGACCTGGGTCAGGTCGTCGAGGGGCTCTCCCCGATTGGTGAACCAGCGGGCGACGTGCCTGGCGAGGGGGAGGCAGTCCTCGATGAGCCCCCGTCGCACGGCGGGGTCACCGGTGCCACGGAGCTCAACGAACCTGGACTGCTCGTCTTCCCCAGGCCAGGTGGTTGTGGATCCCATGCCCGAACGGGTCCCCCTAGCTTGTGCTGCGCCGCCACGGGCGGCCGCCACTCCCGCGACGGCGACCACCGCATCACACAGAACCGTGTCCGTGAGTAACCTGACCGTAACATCCATCGGGCGCCGCTGCTGCCGGTGACCACCACCTCCACCGATGGACCCGGCGCCGGGGGCCCGAGGGCCGAGGGGCCGGCGGGGGTGGGCCGGCCCGGTGGCGCCGACGGGCGTCAGCCCAGGGTCGCGTACAGCGCCTGCTCGAAGTCCGTTGCCAGACGGACGGCGCGGTCGTCGTAGAAGGGGAGGAACTGCATGTGGACAGCCGCGGTGACCCGGCGGGCGGGATCCACCCAGAAGTACGAGTTGAACAGCCCGGCCCAGCCACCGCTCCCGGCCGAGCGGTAGCCCGGCGCCTCCCTCGTGGTGAGCAGGAAGCCAAGGCCCCACGCGCGGTCCGGCCCCAGGTCGACGTCGGTGCTCAGCTCGGGGTGGGCGGTGGCGAAGGGGGTGACCGCCAGCTCGCCGATGTGGTTGGCCAGCATCTGGTCCACGGTCTCGGCCCCGAGGATCCGGGTCCGCCCGAGGGTCCCCCGGGCAAGCAGGGCGCGCTGGAGGGCCAGGAAGTCCCCGGCCGTGGTGTAGAGGCAGTGGCCGCCCGGCCAGAACTCGGGGTCCTGCTCCCAGTCGAAGCCCGTGACCGCGAAGGACCCGTCGGGGCGACGGGCGTGGACGGGCACCGAGCGCTCCCGCTGGGCGTCGGACATCTTGACCACGGTGTCGTCCATGCCGAGGGGCTCGAAGACGTTCCGGGTGAAGTAGGCGTCGAGGGTCTGGCCGCTCACCGCCTCCACCACCTGGCCCAACCAGTCGGTGCTGATCCCGTACTGGAACCTGGTGCCCGGGTCGAACCGCAGCGGGGTCTGGAAGCAGCTCCGCAGGCCGGTCGTGGGGGTGGGGACCCCGGTGAGGTCCAGGTAGCGCGAGGCGTCGGCGTCCCAGATCCAGTAGGGGAGGCCCGAGGTGTGGGTCATGAGCTGGCGGACGGTGGCCCGGGACGCCGGCCGACGGAGCCTCGGGGTGTCGCCGTCGAAGCCCTCCAGCACGTCCAGCCGGTCGAAGGCGGGCAGGATGCTCCCCACCGGGGCGTCGAGGTCCAGGTCGCCCCGCTCGACCAGCTGGGCGGCGGCCACTGACGTCACCACCTTGGTCATGGAGGCGATGCGGAACATGGCGTCGGGGGTCATCGCCGCGTCGGTGTCCACGTTCGCCCGGCCGAAGGCCCCCTCGTAGCACACCCCCCGGTCGTCGGCCGCCACCGCTACCACCCCCGGGACCTCCCGGGTCGCCGCCGCCAGCACCCGGTCGATCCGGGCCGTGTCCATGGTGACCGCCATGCGTCCTCCCTGGTGGGTGCGCCTGGCCCCGAACCTACTCCGCCAAGGCCCGCCGCCGCCGCTCGCGCGGCCACCACGCCGGGGGCCCCACCTGCTGGGACACACCGGGCCGTGGCCGGTGGCCGCGTCGGACCCCTACCCGGGGCCGACCGCCGGCCCGGGGCGAGGCGAGGGACGTCGGCGGGGGAGCCAGGTGACCACCCACCCCGGGCGAGGGCGAGCGCCCTCTCCCGGCGCGACAGCCAGGGCACGCACGCGGCGCCAGCCCTGGCATGCGGCCCCGGTCATGATCGCCGTGGCGGGGCCCGCCGGTGGTTCCTCCCCGCCGAGATCCAGGCGACCGCTGGCGGCCGGGAGCCCCTGGGTGACCGCCGATCCATGGCCGCGCCTCGACCCCGCCGGGCAGCCTGTCGCCGACAAGGACGAGGTCCGGCCCGTGCGGGACCCCGTGGACGGTGGCGCGGGTCAGCCGGCGAGGAGGACCCCCATCACCAGGGCTGTTGACGAGGCGGTCCCGGTAATGGCACCCCAGACCGCCAGGGAGGTGCGGTTCCGGGCGCGGCCGTGCAGCCAGGCGGCGAGCCCGGCGATGAGCACGACCGCCACCTTCACACCGAGCACGATCTGCCAGGTCGTGGACGGCGTCGTGCCCAGGGCCATGATGTTCCAGACCCCGGTGCCGAGGAGGACGACGTAGGCGGGCCAGCTCAGCCGGCTGAAGGCCCGCGCGACCTGCCGGGGGGCGTCCTCGCCGAGGCGTCTGGCGGTGGGGACCAGCCTGGCGATGGTGGCCTGGCCACCGACCCACACCGCTGCGGCGAACACGTGGAGTGACAGGCGGATGCCCTCGATGGCCGGCGCCAGTTGGGCGAGCAGCATGGACGCTCACGGTAACCCTGGGTGGTCGGGCGGCGCGGGCCCCAGCCGGCGCTACCCGTGGCACACGGTCGCCCTGCCAGCCATGGCGCCCCGCCAGGACAGGGGGCGGCCCCGTGCCCACGGGAGACGAGCCGTAGTCTGGGATAGCTTGGAACAGACCCACGGAAGGGACGGCGTCGTGGACGAGTCGCTGCAGCAGGAGGCTCGAGCTCTGGGTGACCCGACCCGCCACCGGCTCTTCCGCTACGTGGCCGGCGCCGACGGGCTGGTGGGCGTGGCCGAGCTCACCGCCCACGTGCAGCTCAACCACAACGCAGTCCGTCAGCATCTGGCGGTGCTCAAGGATGCCAACCTGGTCGTCGAGGAGGTCGAGGACCGAGATCGGCCGGGACGCCCCCGGCTGCTGTACCGCCTCCATCCCGAGGTCCCCGAGAGGTGGGGCGCGACCGGGTCCTATCCGTGGCTGGCTACTCAGCTTG
>DASQQH010000240.1:0-5213 GCA_035643555.1 Acidimicrobiales bacterium
GGCGTGCCCATGTCCCACCAGGTGGCCTCCTGCCCTCGGCGCCCGGCGCGATGGGGGGGTAGTCGCCTCGCCCTCCCCCCACCAGGTGCCCACCGGGACGCCACGGGCGGCCACGTCGCCGGGCGCACGGGCCGTGTGCCACGACGGGCCGCACGGCGCAGCGGACATCCCGCCTCACACCCCAGCGGGCGGCGGCGTCTGATGGGAGGAAGGGTCGCCGCGACGGACAGGAGGGTGGGATGACCAGCGAGGCTGGAGGGCGCCACGCCATGGGGCTGCCCCCCTTCGCGGCGGTGGTCCGGGTCCACGGCCCCGACGTGTGGCGCTTCTGTGCCTCCCAGGTCGGGGTGGGCCGCGCCGACGACGTCTTCCAGGAGACGATGCTCGCCGCCCTCGCCGCCTACCCGGGGCTGCGCGACCCCGGCGCCACCCGGCCCTGGCTCCTGCGCATCGCGGCCCGCAAGGCGGTGGATCTGTTCCGGGCCACGGCCCGGGCCCCGAGGCCCGGGGCCGACCCCGACGGGGGGGTCGCCCCCGGGCCCGAGCCGGCCGACGACGAGCTGTGGCGCCGGGTGGACGCGCTGCCCACCAAGCAGCGCCAGGCCCTGGCACTGCGCTTCGTGGCCGACCTCACCCACCAGGAGATCGCCGTGACCATGGAGACCAGCGAAGCCGCCGCCCGCCGGAACGTCTTCGAGGGGCTGCGGGCCCTGCGCGCCCAGCTGGGCGGGAGGGCCCCCTCCCCCGCCGCCGCCACCCCCGATCCCCCCGGGGGGCCTGACCCTGCTCCCAACCCCGGAGGTCACCGATGACCACCTCCACCGCCACCCTCGCCCAGCGGGTCGCCGACCTTCCCTGGCCGGACCTGCACACCGAGCTGGACACCCGGGGCTTCGCCCAGACCCCGGTGGTGCTGGACGCCGAAGAGTGCGAGCGCCTCGCCGGGCTGTACGACACCGGGACCTTCCGGGCCACGGTCAACATGGGGCGGCTCCGCTACGGCCAGGGTGAGTACAGGTACTTCGACCATCCCCTCCCCCCGGAGGTCACCGAGCTCCGCCGATCCCTGTACGCCCCCCTCGCCGAGACGGCCGCCCGGTGGGCCGGGCGCCTGGGGGAGGAGGCCACCTACCCGACCGACCACGAGGCCTTCCTGGAGATCTGCCACCGGGCGGGCCAGCGCCGTCCCACCCCCCTGCTGCTGCGCTACGGACCGGGGGACTGGAACGCCCTCCACCAGGACATCTACGGGGACGTGGCGTTCCCCCTGCAGGCGGTGACGCTGCTCGACCGCCCGGGGGAGGACTTCACGGGCGGGGAGTTCGTGCTGCTGGAGCAACGGCCCCGGGCCCAGAGCCGGCCCCACGTCGAGAACCTCCGGCGGGGGGCGTTCCTGGTCTTCGCCACCCGCCACCGGCCGGTGCCGGGGCGCCGCGGCTACCACCGGGGGGCCATGCGCCACGGGGTGAGCACCCTGGCCGCCGGACGCCGCACCACCCTCGGGCTCATCTTCCACGATGCCGCCTGAGCCCGCCCTCACGTCCCCCGGCCCTCGGGCGTCTTGTCGGGGACGCCGTCGCCGACCAGGGAGGCCGCCATCATGACCACCGACCGCCGCTCCCCCGAGGCCGTGCTGGCCGGGGGCATCGAGGCGCCCGATCCGGGCCGCTGGAACCGCCTGCGGGCGCGCCTGGCCGACGCCGCCGGCGGCGACGGGCTGCTCGACGTGGCCTACACCCGGGTCCCCAGCCCCGTGGGCGACCTGCTCCTGGCGGCCACCCCGGCCGGGGTCGTCCGGGTCGCCTTCGACACCGAGGACCCCGACGCGGTCCTCGAGGACCTCGCCCTCCGCGTGTCCCCCCGGGTCCTCGAGGCCCCTGCCCCCCTCGACCGTGCCCGCCGGGAGCTCGACGAGTACTTCACCGGCGCCCGCACCCACTTCGACCTGGCCCTGGACTGGCGCCTGACGGCCAGGTTCCGCCAGCGGGTCCTCCTGGCCACCGCCGCCATCCCCTACGGGGAGACGGCCACCTACCGGTCCGTGGCGGCCGCGGCGGGAAACCCCCGGGCGGTCCGCGCCGCCGGCTCGGCGCTGGCCACCAACCCCCTCCCCATCATCGTGCCCTGCCACCGGGTGCTGCGCTCGGACGGCACCCTCGGCGGCTACGGGGGCGGGCTGCACCGCAAGGACGAGTTGCTCCGCCGGGAGGCCGGCGACCGCGGGGGGTCGACGTGATCGAGGCGGTGGTCTTCGACCTGGACGGGGTGCTGGTGGACTCCGAGCCGGTCTGGGAGGAGGTCCGCCGGGCCGTGGTCACCGAGCACGGGGGCACCTGGCCACCCGGGGCCCAGGGCCGTCTCATGGGGATGAGCACGCCCGAGTGGGCCCGCTACCTGGCGGTCGACCTGGGCGTCCCGCTCGCCCCCGAGGACGTGGCCGACCTGGTGATCGAGCGCATGGCCGCCCGCTACGGAGGCGGCGTGCCCCTGCTACCCGGCGCGGTCGCCGCCGTGGACCGCCTGGGCGGTCGGTGGCCACTCGCCGTGGCCAGCTCGTCCCCGCGCCGTCTCATCGCCACGGCGCTCGACTCGGCCGGCCTCGCCGGGGCGTTCAGCGCCGTTGCCTCCAGCGAGGAGGCGCGCCGGGGCAAGCCCGCCCCCGACGTGTACGTGCTGGCCGCCGAGCGCCTGGGGCGCCCGGCCGCCCGCTGCGTCGCCGTGGAGGACTCGACCAACGGCCTGCGCGCCGCGGAGGCCGCCGGCATGGGCGTGGTGGCCCTGCCCCGCCCCGCCTACCCGCCGGACCCCGCCACCCTGGCCCGTGCCGGGGTCGTGCTCGCCTCCCTCGACGACCTCACCGGGGACGTCGTCGCCGCACTGGGCGCCCCCCGGTGCTCCTAGCCCGCGGGGGCGCCGGTTGACCATCCCCCGCCGGGGGGCCAGGGCGACCGAGGACATAGGGTCCTTCGTCCCTGTTGCCCGCCCCCGCCCGGAGGGACAGTGGGGCCATGGGCGTGGAGGAGCGCACCAGCTGGCTGATGGTGGAGCGCAGCCCAGGCGGTGCCGAGGCCCCCCACGTGGCACGCATCGCCGGAGCAGGGCGGTGCCTGCCCTCCACCCGCCTGTCGACCGCCGAGCTCATGGCCTCCACCCGTCACCGAACCAACATCGACCTGGAACGCCTCACCGGGATCCAGGAGCGCCGGATCGCCGACGGGCAGGCTGATTCCCTGTCCCTCGCCACGGGGGCGGCACAGGAGTGCCTGGCCCGTGCCGGTTGCGGGCCGGGGGATCTGGACGTGGTGATCAGCTGCAGCATCACCAAGTTCCGCGACGGGCTGGTGCAGTGGCTGGAGCCGGCCATGAGCATCGCCGTGGCCCGGGCCATCGGCGCCACCGGGGCGCTCACCTTCGACCTCTCCAACGCCTGCGCGGGGATGCTGAGCGGGGTGTTCGTCCTGAACAACTGGATCCGCCGAGGGACGATCAACCGGGGGCTGGTGGTGAGCGGGGAGTACATCTCCCAGTTGGGTCGGAACGCCGCCGCCCACGTCCGCAACGTGTTGAGCCGGGAGCTCGCCTCGCTCACCCTGGGCGACGCCGGGGCGGCGCTGCTGGTCGAGCGGGCGCCGGACGACCAACCGGGCATCTCTCTGGCGGCGTTCACCACGATCGCCGAGCACAGCCGCCTGTGCCTCGCCTACCCGGCGGCCGACGAGCCGGGGGCACGGATGTTCACCCGTTCCCGTGCCCTGCAGCAGGCGGCGATCAAGGATCTGCCCGCCCTCCTCGGCGAGGCGCTCAGCCTCGGCGGGCTGGCCATCGGGGACGTCGACCACGTGATCCCCCACCAGACCTCCACCCGTGCCATCCGCAAGGGGATGGCCGAGGTCACCTCGGTCCTCGCCGGCGAGCCCCGCAACCCGGCGGTGGTCACGGTGGACCACTACGGGAACACGGCCTCCACCACCCACACCGTGGCCCTGGTGGAGAAGCTCGAGGCGGCACAGGTCCGCCCGGGCGACACCGTCGCCATGGTGGCGCTGGCCTCGGGGCTGGTGATCGGCGTGGTCCTGTTCGCCGCGGAGGCAGGGCTGGTGGAGGGCTATGGCGACCACCATTGAGGGCGCCACCGTGGTCACCAGAGCCTGGCGCAGCCGGCACAGCGCCCTGCGGCTGGCCGACGCGGCCACCCGGGGCACCCTGCACCGGACGGGGCGAGCGCCCGGGGAGGTCGAGCTGCTGATCAACGCCGGGCTGTACCGGGACCACAACCTCGGCGAGCCCGCCCTGGCGCCCCTGATCCAGGAGGACGTGGGCGCCCATCCCGAGGACCCGGTGCCCGGCGAGCACGGGACCTTCTCCCTCGACGTGGCCAACGGAGGGTGCGGGGTGCTGACCGCCCTGCAGGTCGCCGACGGCTTCCTCTCCGCCGGCACGATCGCCACCGCCGTGGTGGTCGCCAGCGACGCCGACCCCGGCCACGGGCTCGCCCCCTCGTTCCCCTTCCGGCCCGCCGGTGGCGCCCTGCTGTGTCGGTGGACCGACGGGCCGCGGGGACTCGGGTCGTTCCGCTGGCAGGTGTGCCCCGACGACGGGGACGCCTTCCGGGCGACGGTGGCCCCCCTCGACGGGCGCAACGTCCTCACCGTCCGGGAGGACCCCGCCTTCGCCGACCGGGCCGGTCGCGGCGCGGCCGCGGTGGCCGAGGCGGTCCTGGCGGACCACGGGCTGGCGAGCTGGGACCTGGACCTGGTGGTTGCCAGCCCGGCCAGGCCGGCCTTCACCAAGGCGCTGAGCGCCGGCCTCGGCATCCCCGAGGACCAGGTCGTCACCGCCGGTCCGACCCTGCACACCGCCGCCTTCGTGGCGGCCCTCGAGGTGGCCGCCGACACCGGACGGCTGGGGGCCGCCGAGGTGGCCCTCTTCGTCTGCGGGGGCGCGGGCATCACCGCCGGGGCCGCCCTCTACCGGCCCTGACGCCCCCTCCCATGACCTTCGGCCCTAGTGGCGCGGCGGCGCCCGCCGCATCCTTGCCACATGGGCCGCCGGTGTGGCTGGGAGGAATGAAATGACCGCCAGGGGGGCCCGGGGGGACGGGGAGGGCCCGGGCAGTTTCGCCGCCGCCATGAACGCCGCCGATGCGGTGTTGTGGTCCATCGAGCGGGACCCGGAGCTGCGGTCCACGGTGACGGCGGTCGCCCTCCTCGACC
>DASQQH010000241.1:0-2255 GCA_035643555.1 Acidimicrobiales bacterium
AGGCAGCGGCCACCGCCGCCCCGTCGGGGGCGGCGAAGACCAGCTCGTAGTCCTCGCCGCCACCGAGGGCATCGGCCTCGGTGGCCCCCTCGGCGACGGGCACCACGGCGAGGTCCACGCCCACACCGGAGGCCCGGGCGAGGTGTGAGAGGTCGCTCGCCAGCCCGTCGGAGACGTCGATCATGGCCCTGGCCCCGCCGGTTGCGGCCGCCAACCCCTCGGCGACCCTGGCCACCGGCCGGCGGTGCCGGGCGGCCAGGGCCTGGCCCGCCGGGTCCCGGCGCCCCGCCCGGAGCGCCCGCAACCCGGCGGCCGAGGCACCGAGGGGACCGGTGACAAAGACCTGGTCCCCGGGGCGGGCCCCCGACCGCAGGACCGGGTCCCACCCGCACCCCGAGGGCACCGCCCCGGTGAGGGCCACCGACACCACCAGGACCCGGGCGTTGGCCAGGTCACCCCCCACCACCGGGCAGGACCACCGCTGGGCGGCGGCCTCGATCCCCTCGTAGAGGGTCTCCAGGGCGGTGGCCGGCGGCCCGGCCACCGCCACCACGACCTGCCCGGGGCTGGCGCCCATGGCGGCGATGTCGCTGACGTTCACCGCCACGGCCTTCCACCCGAGGTCCGCCAGCCCCACGAGCTCGAGATCGGCGTGCACCCCCGCCACGGCCAGGTCGGTGGCCAGGAGGAGCCTGCCCCCGCCACCGGCCCGGCCGGGAGGGGTGACGACCGCCGCGTCGTCCCCCAGCCAGGTCTCCCCGGGCGGCGGCCCGGGCAGGAGGCGACGCAGGGTCTCGATGGCAGCCAGCTCCCCGGTTCCCATGGCGGCGGAGCGTAGGACGCGCGGCAAGCGCAGACGGGCACCCGCGAGACAGGATGGGGGCGGGAGGCTCCGCGCCCGCCCCGGGCAGGGCGGTTGGGGTCGCTCGGCGAGTCGCTCTAGGGTTACTCGCCGCATCCGTAGGCTCAACCGCACGATGTGTGGCGAAACGAGGTGTGCCGGACCATGGCTGCAACGTCGAAGAACTCCAAGCTGCTGGCGTGGGTGGACGAGATCGCCGCGCTCACGACGCCCGATCGCGTGGAATGGTGTGACGGGTCGGCAGAGGAGTACGACCGCCTGGCCCAGCTGCTCGTGGACCAAGGGGCCTTCGTCCGGCTGTCGGAGGCCAAACGGCCCAACAGCTACTGGGCCCACTCAGACCCCGCCGACGTCGCCCGGGTGGAGGACCGGACCTTCATCTGCTCCAGGCGCCAGGAGGACGCCGGGCCCACCAACAACTGGCAGGACCCCGACGAGATGCGCCAGACCCTGACCGGGCTGTTCCGGGGCTCGATGCGGGGACGCACCATGTACGTGGTGCCGTTCTCCATGGGCCCGCTGGGCTCCCACATCTCCCACATCGGCGTCCAGATCACCGACTCCGCGTACGTGGCGGTGAGCATGCGCATCATGACCCGCATGGGCCAGGCCGCCCTCGACGCCCTGGGCGACGAGGGCGCCTTCGTGCCCTGCCTGCACTCGGTGGGGGCGCCGCTCGAGCCGGGTGAGGCCGACGTGGCCTGGCCCTGCAACCCCGACCACAAGTACATCGTCCACTTCCCCGAGTCCCGCGAGATCTGGTCCTACGGCTCGGGCTACGGGGGCAACGCCCTGCTGGGCAAGAAGTGCTTCGCCCTGCGCATCGCCTCGGTGATGGCCCGCGACGACGGGTGGTTGGCCGAGCACATGCTGATCCTCAAGCTCACCTCCCCGGCCGGCGAGACCCGCTACGTGACCGGCGCCTTCCCCTCCGCGTGCGGCAAGACCAACCTGGCCATGCTCGTCCCCACCCTGCCGGGATGGAAGGTGGAGACGGTGGGCGACGACATCTGCTGGATGAAGTTCGGCGAGGACGGGCGGCTGTGGGCCATCAACCCCGAGGCGGGGTTCTTCGGCGTGGCCCCCGGCACGAGCGAGAAGACGAATCCCAACGCCATGCTCACCCTGGACGCCAACTGCATCTTCACCAACACCGCCCTCACCGACGACGGCGACGTGTGGTGGGAGGGCATGACCAGCGAACCCCCCGCCCACTGCACCGACTGGCGGGGGCAGGCGTGGACCCCGGCCTCGGACCAGCCCGCCTCCCACCCCAACGCCCGCTTCACCGCCCCGGCCTCCCAGGACCCCGCCATCGCCCCGGAGTGGCAGGACCCCGCCGGGGTCCCGATCTCGGCCATCCTCTTCGGCGGGCGGCGGGCGTCGGTGGCCC
>DASQQH010000242.1:0-2435 GCA_035643555.1 Acidimicrobiales bacterium
TGGCCTTGGCCGAGTCGATGACCCGGCTGGCCGACCGCCCCGACGCGGTCCCCGACGATGTCTGGGACCACGCGGCCGAGCACTTCGACGAGACGCAGCTGGCCGGACTGGTCCTGTGGGTCGCCACCACCAACCTGTTCAACCGGCTCAACGCGGCGACCAGGGAGCCTGCCGGCACCGTGTGGTGAGGGCCGGACGAGGAAGCGGTGGGGCCGGCTGCCGGCCCCACCGCCACCCGGTCCCTGCGCCAGGCCGCGACCGGGTGCTCGCGGCGGGCGACCCGGGTGGGCAGGCTCTTGACGTCGTGGGGAGGCCCGGCAATAATGACTGGGCAGTCAGTCATGTTGTTCCCGGAGGGAGGCGCAGGTCCATCCGATGGTGACCCGGTACCGCCACCTCCTGGAGCCCATCGTCAGAGGCCGGGTGGGCGTCGCCGTCACCGTGGCGGCCCTGCTCGTGGCCGCCGGGATCGGGGGGAGGGCTGGCGTCGCGGTTGCCGTCGCCTGGGTGCTGGTCTCGGGGAGCTACTGCCTCGCCAACTTCTGGTGCTGCCGGGAGACCCACTGCCTGGTCACCGGGACGGGGTGGACCGTGCTCGGCCTCGGGACCCCAGCGGTGCTCCTGATCTCCGGCGGCGCGGTGGGGTGGCTCCGGGTGGACGTGGTGGCGCTCGCCTACCTCGTGGTCCTCGGTGCCGGCTACGGCGTGGAGGGTCTGGTGGCCGCCCGGACCGGCCGCCACTTCCTCGGGGCGGGGGGGAACGGTGCCGAGGCTCGCTGAGGCGACCAGGAACGAGCGGCGCGCCGACATCCTCGCCGCCGCCCTCGCCTGCTTCGCCCGCACCGGCTACCACGACACGACCATGACCGAGGTGGCCGACGCGGCCGAGGTGTCCAAGGGGACCCCCTACGTCTACTTCCAGAGCAAGGAGGCGTTGTTCATCGCCCTCCACGACGCCTGGGACTGCGGGCTCTCCGATCGGATCGCCGAGGAGGTCGGGGCCCTACCCGACGAGGCACGCGCCTCCCCGCGCCGGGTCCTGTTGGCGGTCGCCCTCGCCGTCGGGACCCACGTGGTCGACCACGCCGACACCTGCCGGGTGCTCATGGAGGCAAGGACCCTCGCCGCCTACAACCCCCAGATCGCCGCGGCCGTGGCGTCCTCGGCGGACCGGGACCGTCGGCGGCTGGGCGACCTGTTCCGCGCGGGCGTCGGCGCCGGCGACTGGCCGAGCGACACCGACCCCGACCTGGCGGCGCTGATGTTCACCACCGGCCTCCACGGGCTCATGGCGCAGTGGCACCTGCGACCCCACTCGTTCTCCTGGGAGGCCGCGGCAGCGTCCCTGGTCGACGGCGCACCAGGGGCCGGAGGCGGTCGGGGGTCGCACGCCGGCGAGCTCGGATCGGACCACCCCGGGGCCTCGGCACCCCGGCGGGAGACCAGAGGAGGTTGACATGAGCGAGCCTGGCGCCAACCTGGCACGGGTCCTCAGCGTCTGGGGGCAGATGGCGCAGAGCCAGAGCACGGCCCCCCTGATCGAGGCCATGGCCGACGACGTCGTCTGGCAGGGCCTCCTGCCCGAGCTCGTCTGCCGTGGGCGGGCGGAGGTCTCCGGGGTGCTCGGCGCCGCCCGCGGCGGCCGGCTGCCGATGGTCACCCGCATGGAGGCGGAGGAGCGAGGGGACCAGGTGGTCCTCACGGTGGCGGGGCCCGGCGTCGGCCCGGGGCCCCCGGGCACGGCGCTCGAATCGACCGGCGGGCCGCGCACGCTGGTCCTCTCGTTCGACGAGGGCAGGGTCGTGCGCATGGAGAGCTTCGCCACCCGCGAGGAGGCGTTGGGCGCGACCCCGTGAGCCAGGACGGCATCGGCCGTTGTGCCCCGACACGCCCCGAGGTGCCACGACGGCCCCGTGCAGTTGGGAACGGTGCGTCAACCGACGCCCCGTCGCGCCAGATGACCGGACGGGGGGACCGGGGCCGCCGCCACCCCGTCCGCGGGGGCGCGACCATCCCGGCGGTCGAGCCCGCACGCGCCGGTGGTCGACGACATCGAGGAGGAGGACGCCCCGGCTCCAGGCCACGGTGACCCACCGCCACGGCGTGGCCGAGGACGGCGTTCCCCACGGCTACCGGCGGGTGACGTCCCGGGGCCAAGCGGCCGGGGAGGGGACCGGTCCGGGGCGGCGGCGGAGGGGAGCCGCCATCGGGTGACGGCCGGCGGTCCTGGTCGGCATCGGGCCGCCCGCCGCCGGCATCGTGCCCCGCGGCGGTGCGCTACCAGCCCACCGCCGCCCCCGATCGGGGCCGGGGGTCGGTGGCCCCGGCCAGGACGGCCCCGTCGACGGCGATGAGCTGGGCGTGGCCGAAGGCGGAGGAGAAGGGGTCCTCGGCGACCACCTGGTGGCCCCGGTCCTCGAGGCCCCGACGCCAGG
>DASQQH010000243.1:0-2970 GCA_035643555.1 Acidimicrobiales bacterium
GCCTGCGGCCGGTGGCCGGGGCGCTCTACCTGGTCCTGGGCTGGCTGGGCCTGGTGACCCTGCCGGTGGCCACACCTCGCCTGCCCCCGCTGGACCTCGGCCTTCTCGCCGCCATGGGCCTCAGCTATACCGCCGGGGCGGTGGTCCTCGCATTGCGACGCCCGGACCCGGCTCCGGCCACCTTCGGCTACCACGAGGTGTGGCACAGCCTCGTGGTCGTGGCGAGCGCCTGCTACGTGGCCGTGGTATGGAGCCTGGCCCGGATGACCGAGGTGGCCGCCGACGTGCTGCCGGGTCGGCCCACCGCCGCGCTGTCGGGACCGAACCTGGCCAGGGAGATCATGGCCGGGTACGCCGCGGCGAGCGTCGTCGCCACCGACGACCTCCGGGTGGCGGACGCGCTCCAGCAGGTCTTCCACGTCGGGCTGTTCCGCGTCTACACCAACCATGACGTCCTCGGCGTCGAGGTCGGCGCCGCCCTCAAGAACGTCATCGCCATCGCCGCGGGGATCGGCGAGGGGCTCGGGGTCGGCGACAACAGCAGGTCCGCGGTGATCGCCAGGGGCCTGGCCGAACTGACCCGGCTGGGAACTGCGATGGGCGGGGAACCGGCGACCTTCGCGGGGCTGGCCGGCCTGGGCGATCTGCTGGCCACCTGCATGAGCCCCCAGAGCCGGAACCGCTACGTGGGCCAGGAGCTGGGACGGGGCCGGCGCCTGGAAGAGGTGCTGTCGGGCATGACCCAGGTCGCCGAGGGGGTGCGCACCGCGGGGGTGGTCATGGAGCTCGCCCGCCGCCACGGGGTGCGAATGCCGATCTGCGAACAGATCAACGGGGTGGTGGAGGGTCGCCTGACGGTCACCGACGCCTACCAGGGCCTCCTGCGGGTGCGCCCCGGGCACGAGCGGGAACCGGATTGAGTCCCGACCGCGGCTCGACCGATCCCGACGAGGCGGTCGGCGGCCCCTCCCCGCCCGTCCTCGCCGATGTGCTGGCCGCCAGGGCCAGGCTGGCGGGCCACGTGCTGGATACGCCGCTCCGCCGCTACCCCGCCCTCGACCGCCTGGTAGGCACGACCACCTGGGTCAAGCACGAGAACTTCCAGGTGACAGGAGCGTTCAAGGTCCGCGGCGGGATCAACCTGATGGCCAGGCTGGTCGAGCAGGACAAGCCGGGCGGTGTGGTGACGGCCTCCACCGGCAACCATGGCCAGTCCATCGCCAGGTCCGCCGCCGAGGTGGGGTTGTCCGCCACGGTGTGCGTGCCGGAAGGGGCCAACCCGGTCAAGGTCGAGGCCGTGGCCGACCTGGGCGCCGACGTGGTGGCGGTGGGTCGCGACTTCGACGACGCCCGGGAGCATGCCGAGCGCCTGGCCGCCGAACGGGGATGGCGGTACGTGCACTCTGGGAACGAGCCGGACCTGATCGCCGGGGTAGCCACCGCGACGCTGGAGGTACTGGAGGCGCTCCCGGAGCTGGACGCCGTCCTCGTCCCGGTGGGGGGCGGCAGCGGAGCTGCGGCCGCCGGCCTGGTGGTTGACGCCGTGGGCTCTCGCGCCCGGGTCATCGGCGTCCAGTCCGCCGCCGCCCCGGCGGCCCACCACTCCTGGCGGGCAGGCCGGCCGGTCCAGGGCACGACCACCACCGCTGCGGAAGGACTGGCCACCCGCACCGCCTTCTCCCTCCCCCAGCAGATGATGCGCCACCATCTCGACGACTTCCTGCTGGTCGACGACGAGGAGCTGTGGCAGGCGACGGGCGAGTTGGTGGGAACCACCCGCTCGCTGGTAGAGCCGGCGGCGGCGGCCGGCCTTGCCGGCGCCAAGCGCCTGCGGGACGACCTGGCCGGCGCCCGGATCGTTCTCATGGTGACCGGAGCGAACATCAGCCCAGACCAGCTCCGCGGCGTCGTGTAGGCGAGCCAGCCGAGGGAGGGCGCCTCCCCCAGACTGATAACGTCCTCAGGCAGCACGGCATCGACCGGGGAGTGGCGCAGCGGTAGCGCACCTGCTTTGGGGGCAGGCGGTCGGGGGTTCGAATCCCCCCTCCCCGACGCCGCTGTGTCGGCGCCGCGGGCGTAGCTCAATGGCAGAGCCCCAGCCTTCCAAGCTGGTTATGCGGGTTCGATTCCCGTCGCCCGCTCTCGACTCGACGCTCCCCGAGGCAGGGGGTGGTGGACTCGCGGGAGGGTCGCCGGCCCTCGGGGAGCGGTGTACTCGCACCACCATGGGTTTCGCCACGGAGGGACCGAGGCTGGACGAGCGCCCACCCGGCACCCTCCACGACGTCGGCGGTCGCCGGAGGTGGGCGGCACCCGTTCCCGGACGGCACCCACCAGCTTGCAGTGCCACCGACGCCGTGCACGAGGTCATCGACGTCGACCAGACGCCGCCCGGGCTGGACCTGCAGGGCATCATGGACAACCTCTCTGCCCACCCCACGGCCCAGGTGGAGGGGTTCCTGGCGCCAACCCCAGGCCCACCTGCACGACACATCCCACCGATGCCAGCTGGCGCAACCAGGTGGAGCTGTTTGTCTCCATCCTCCAGCGGCGGCTCCCCAACCGAGGCGAGTTCGACTCTGTCGAGCACCTGGCCGAGCGGATCATTGACGTCATCAGGGGTGACGACGACGAGGGGCCCCTTCCACTGGACCTCTGATGGCTGGCCGCTCATGGCGGCGTGAGCAACCATGACGTCCGGCGCCAGGCCACTGGGGAGGTCACCCACGACCTCGGCCGCCTCGAGACCGCTCCGGGTCGCCGGACCGGCCCCCCACACCACGCCCTCGTTCCCCTTCCAGGGACGCTCTGACGGCCACCAGGGGCGGCAGCGCGGGGCCTGGTGGCGTTCGCGCAGAAGGTCTTGACCAGCCCACAGTTGACGTGTAGGAATACTCGCTCCAGGGGGCCCTTGCGAAGCAGGGAGCAGCGATGAGCCTTCTGGGCTTGGACAAGAAGCGCTTTGCCACC
>DASQQH010000244.1:0-2179 GCA_035643555.1 Acidimicrobiales bacterium
TCTCGTTCGTGCTGCAGCCCCAGGGGAAGGTGGACGCCGTGGTACGGGCCACCAGGGTGGCCGACGACGTCATCGTCCTCGACGTGGACCAGGGCTTCGGCGAGGCGGTCCTGGCCCGCCTGCGACGGTTCCGCCTCCGCATGAAGGTGGAGCTGGCGGCCCTGCCGGACTGGGCGTGTCTGGCCCTGCGGGGCCCCGAGGCCGTGGCCGCCACGGGCGAGGCGGCCGGTGGGAGCGCCGCCGGGGCGGTCGAGGAGGCGTCCCGGGCCCTGGTGGTACCCGCGCGCTGGCCGGGGGCCCCGGGGGTCGACGTGCTGGGCCAGGGGGTGGGCGTGCCCGAGGGGGTGCGCCTGTGCGGCCCGGAGGCCCTGGTCACCCTGCGGGTGGAGGCCGGGGTGCCCGCGATGGGCGCCGAGCTCACCGAGCGCACCATCCCGGCCGAGTCCGGCCTGGTGGACGCGGCGGTGAGCTTCACCAAGGGATGCTTCACCGGCCAGGAGCTGGTGGCCCGCATCGATGCCCGCGGTGGCAGAGTGCCCCGCCGCCTCCGGGGGGTGGTGGTGGCCGCCGCCAGCCTGGGCGAGGGGCCCCTGCCCCCGGCGGGCGCCGAGGTGGTGAACGGCGACAAGGTCGTGGGCCAGACGACCACCGTGGCCCTGTCGCCGGGCCTGGACGCCGCCGTGGCCCTGGCCTACGTCCGCCGGGAGGTGGAGCCGCCCGCCACCCTCGCCCTCCGCTGGGGCGACGAGGGTGCCTCGGAGGTACCGGCCGAGGTCCGCACCCTGCCCCTGGTCGGGGCGGACTAGCCCCGCCCCGGCACCCCCCACCACGTAGGATCGGGCGGGGGTGCCGGGCATCGCGCCAGGATGGGCTCCCGAGGGAGGTGGGGATGGTCGCCAGATGGTCGCTGTGGTCCGAGGACTCGTTCCTGTCGATCGCCTCGAAGGGGTCGGTCCTGTCCATCGGGTCGGTGGGGTCGGTGTGCTCGGTGGGCTCCATCGGCTCGGCCGCCTCCCTGTTCTCGGTGGGCTCGGCGCTCTCCGCCTGCTCGGCCCTCTCGGCCGCCTCGGTCCTGTCGGCCATGTCGTGGCGGGCCAGGCGGGCGGTCCTGGCCGGCGCGGGGCGCCACCGGGCCACCTGAGGGGAACGGGCCAGGGCGGCTCCGGCCCGCCGGAGGGCCGTGACGGGGACGCCCGCTCCGGAGGGCGGCTCAGGGCTCCCGGACCACCTCCCGTGCCGGCTTGTCGTCCCGGGATCCGAGGTACACCGGGGCCCGCAGGGTCGGTCCCGGGGTCCACTCCATGAAGGCCACCTCGACCACCAGGTCCGGCGCCACGAACCGCCCGCGGCGTCGGACCTCCCCCGGCAGGGCCGGCGGGGGGACGAAGGGGCTGGTGTCCCGGGCCCGGGCCCGGAGGCGGGCCTCCAGGCGCCCCAGCTCGGCGTCGCTGAACCCGGTGCCCACCCGCCCCGCGTACCGGAGCGACCCACCCTCGTGGTAGCCGACGAGGAGGGCGCCCAGGCCGCCCTCCCGGGCGCCCCTGCCCGGCAGCCACCCCCCGACGACCAGCTCCTGGCGTCGGCGGTTCTTGACCTTGATCCAGGACCGGGACCGCCTGCCGGGCTCGTAGCGGCTGTCGAGGCGCTTGGCCACCAGCCCCTCGAGACCCCGCTGCCGGCTGGCCTCGAGGAGCGCCGGGCCGTCCCCCACGTGGTGGGTGGGGACCGACCAGGCGGCCCCTCCGAGGTCGAGCGAGGCGAGGAGGCCGCGGCGTTCGACGTAGGGGGACCGAAGGAGCAGCCGACCGTCCAGGTAGAGGAGGTCGAAGATCAGGTAGACGACCGGGACCTCCAGGCGTGAGCGCTGCTGGAGCAGGTCGAACCGGGACCGGCCCTGGTCGTCGAGGGCGCACACCTCCCCGTCCAGGACCACCTCGTGGCCACCGGTCGCGCCGGCCAGGGGCGCCAGGTGGGGGAACTCGTTGGTGCTGTCGAGCAGCTTCCTGCTCTGGAGGCGCAGCGAGCCCCCGGCGACGAAGGCCAGGGTGCGGAAGCCGTCCCACTTGATCTCGAAGCCCCACCGGTCACCGTCATCGGGCAGGTCGTCGGAGGAGGTGGCCCGCATGGGGGCGATGGTCGCCGGCATGGGGACCCGGGTGGCCCCGGGGGGCAGCCCCAC
>DASQQH010000245.1:0-4041 GCA_035643555.1 Acidimicrobiales bacterium
TAGCTCGTACGTAGCTGGCCGGTCTCCACCGGGTGGGCCGCGCCGTCGGCAGCCACGTCGGCGAGCACGGCCACCAAATCCGTCTCTGGGGCGGTTGAGGAGACAAAGACGTCGAGGCTCGCGGGCCCCACGGCGTCCACCGCCCGGGCAAGTGGTGCAGAGGTGTAGGTCAACGACGTCGGGGCGCTGAGGGCCATGTCGGTGAGAGCCGGGGCCACAGTGGCCGCCTGATCGATGCCCTCGGGCGCGACCACCCCGACGGTGTGGGGGTCGGTCTCGGTGGGCTCGGAGGGCACGAAGGGATACCCCTGGCGGGAGACCGGTGCCTGCGGTCCCAGGGAGAGCGACCCGTCGTTGAGGGAGCGGACGGTCCCGCTGTGGTGGGCGGAGAGGTACAGCCGGGTCCAGGTGGTTCCGGGCAGGGGCCAACCCGACCCGGTGAGGTTGGTGTAGTGCCCCGCCAGGAACCGCTCCCGGCTGCCGTTGGACAGGTACAGGCTCACGGGGGCCCGGCCCTCGACACCGTTCGCCACCCCGCGGACGTAGTGATCGAACCACGCCGCGTACCGGGGGAACGGTCCGGGCGTGCCGGCTGGGAAGCCGTCGTGGGCCCCCATGACCAGCAGGTGGCTACCGTACTGCCGGGTGGCCTCGTAGGCGAGGAACGGTCCTCGCTCCTCGACGTCATAGAAGCTGGTGTCCGCCAAAACCGGGATGTGGTCGGCATCGCCGGTGAAGGTCCGCTCTCTCCAGAAGGCGTCCTCGGTCTGGTGTGCCATGACCTGGGCCGGGGTGGTGACGTAGCCGCCGGCCGCAACCGGGATGCTGCCCGGGCGGCTACTAGCCCTTGCCGGACCGTTGGCCAGGGTGTCTGCACCGATCTCCCCCTCCACGGCGGCACCGGGTGCCGAGTTGGGGATGCCCCCGACATAGAGCAGGTCGCGGTAGAGATCGACCGTGCCCGCCATCAGAGCCGTGGCTCTGACGCACGGGAGGGGCAGGTGCATGGCGTTGTAGACCACGATGGCGCTGGCAGAGAACCCGTACAGGCCGATGCGCCCATCACTCCAGGGCTGGTGGCACGCGAAGCCCAGGAACTCGGACAGATCCCGCTGGTCCCTGGATCCGGTGCTGTCGAGGCTGCCGCCGCTGCTTCCAGTCCCCCGCCACTGCAGGTCGACATAGTTGTAGGCCGGTCCGGCCCACTCCAGTGTGCGGACCGACGGCGCGTAGGGGCTGTCCTCCACGATCAGCGGGCGAGGGGACAGACTCCCAGTGGCGCCCACGGTGGCGTGGAGCACCACGCCGTCGTCGGCGGTGAACGAGAGGCTCCTGGCGACGAGCGCGGCGGCGTCCGCGCGGGGCGTACCGACAGCGGTCAACCCCACCGACACGGTCATCCCGGCAGTGACCATCATCACGGCGGCCAGCCGTCGTCGCCCAGCCATGTCCGCCTCCTCCCGACCGGCGCACCCAGCGACGCCTGCCCACCGGCGGCAGACTAGAGCGGTTGTAGAAACATCACCAATCCTCTTATAGTGGGCGAATGGTGGCGCCGGCCGGGTTTGACGAGGACGTGCGCGACCCTCTGCCCCGAGGCCGCCACGCCCTCAGCAGGGCGCAGGTGGCCGCCTCCCAACGCGCCCGGCTGGTGCGGGCCATGACCGACGAGGTGGCCGAGCGGGGGTTGGCGACGACGACCGTGGCCGGGGTCTTCCAGCGTGCCGGGGTCTCCAGCCGGGCCTTCTACGAGCACTTCAACGACCTGCGGGATGCCTTCCTGGCCGCCTACGAGGCCTGCGTCGATTACGTGATCGAGGCCACGCTCCAGCCGGGGCGGATGTGGGGCGGCGACCCCGACGACCGCGGGGAGCGGGACGGCGGCAGGGAAGGCAGCCTTCCGGGAGGCCGGCTCCCGGTCTTCGGCGCCATGCTCCACACCTATCTTCGCCTGGTCGCCAGCCGGCCGAACATAGCTCGGACCTTCCTGGTCGAGGTGTACGCCGCCGGCCCCGAGGCCCTCCGGCGACGGCTTGAGGTGCACGACCGGTTCGTGGCCGGGGTGGCCGCGGTCCTGGCACCCGATCGGCGCTTGGACCCCTGGGAGGCCCTTGGGGTGGAGGCCCTGGTGGACGCCATCACCTTCCGGGTGACCAGGCTGGTCGTCGCCGAGGGGTTGGGCGACATCGACACGTTGTGCCAGGAGCTGATTGTTCTCACCGAGCGGCTGTGCCCATGGGTTCGCTGATGTCCAGACGGTCACGGGCGGATGGCGACGGCCTCAACGGACGGCGGATCCTCATCACCGGAGGAGCGCGAGGCATCGGGGCCGCACTGGGCCGGCGCCTCCACCGCCGCGGCGCGCGGGTGGGACTGCTCGGGCTGGAACCGGACCTGCTCGCCACGGTGGCCGCCGACTGCGGGGCGGCCCCCTGGCAGCACTGCGACGTTGCCGACCGCCACCAGGTCGACCACGCGGTCGGGGAGATCGTCGCCGCCCTGGGCGGCCTCGACGTGGCAGTGGCCAACGCCGGCGTGGGAGCACAGCTGACCCTGGTCAACGGAGACCACACCATCATGGAGCGAACCCTGGCGGTCAACACCGTGGGCGTGTACTACACGGTCGCCGCCGTTGGCCCCCATGTCAGCCATGCCGGTGGTTACGTGCTCATAACCTCGTCAGCCGCCGCCGGCCTCCACCTGCCACTCATGGGCGCCTACTGCGCGTCGAAGGCGGCGGTGGAGGCCCTGGGGGACTGCCTGCGGATCGAGCTCCGGGCCTCGGGGGCACGCGTCGGGGTGGCCTACTTCGCCGAGATCGACACTGACATGACCAGCCGCGGCATGCGGACCAGAGCGGCCTCCCACCTGGACCCCTCTGGCCTGTTCACCCGGGTCGCCCCGCTGGCCGCCGCCGTCGGCAGCCTGGAGCGGGGGATCGACCGACGGGCCCGACGCATCTACACGCCCGGTTGGGTGGGCCGCGTGCTCCCGCTTCGCATGGTGGCGCAACGCGCCGTGGAGCTCCACTTCCGTAACGGGGTGGAGGAGGCGTTGCGGGTCGCCCGCGACGAGCACGCCGACCTCACCACCGCTCAACCGGAGCGTGCCCCGTGACCGCTCGGCCGGCACCGGGGACCCGAGCACAGCTGGGTGTGCTCCGGTGGTCGGTCGCCCGCCTGGGCGGGATGGCAGCCGGCACCGGCCCGCCCAACCTGTTCACCACCCTGGGCCGCCACCGCGGCCTGTTCTGGGGTTGGCTGCACTTCGCTGGCCGCTTGATGCTCGGCGGCAGGCTGTCCCGCAGGCACACCGAGCTCGCCATCCTGCGGGTCGCCCACCTGCGGGGATGCCGCTACGAGCTCGACCACCACACCCGACTGAGCCGCCGGGCCGGGCTGACCGACCAGGACCGCGCAGCGCTGGCGATGGCGCCCTCGGCCGCCGGCTGGCCGCCACAGGAGGCGGCCATCCTGGCCGCTGTGGACAGCCTCCATGGCCACCAGGACCTCGACGACGACACCTGGGACGACCTCCGAACCTGGCTCGACGACGAGCAGGTCATCGAGCTCTGTCTCCTCGTTGGCCACTACGAGATGCTGGCCACCACCATTGCCGCCCTGCGCATCGAACCCGATCGCGCCAGGTAGTCGCCCCGGTGATCGTCGCTCCTCCGTCGGGAAAGGGGTGACCAACCGATCATCGCCGGTCAGGCGTCGCCTGCTCGCCAACGCCACCCCCGGGCCCCCGGCCCCGACGGCTCTGCAGGCCGCCCCGGTCTTCCTGGACCCGGAGCGGATCCTGGCCAAGCCCCCACCCGAACGCCAAGCAGAAGCTGTCGGTCCCGACATCGCCGGTCGCACCCCCAGTCGAACGAGCTGGAGCGTGTCCCACGAAGTTGCCGAAAGTGATCTACCTTCTCCTCGACCAAGTGTTACCCCGATCTCCCGGGGCCGACCCGCCCTACCCGGCGGACCCTCGCCACACGGTGGTTACCTGTCTTCCTAATCAGCGTCAGCCACAATCGATCCTACGCGATGA
>DASQQH010000246.1:0-3768 GCA_035643555.1 Acidimicrobiales bacterium
GCTGCCGGGGTTCGCCGGGCTCTTGAACGTGCGAGCCGGGACCTGGGCGGGGCGCCACGGCGTGGTGTCGGACCCCACGGTGCCCCCGATGGTCGCCCTCGACTTCGACAACCGGACCCGGTTCCTGCTGGCGCTGCTCGCCCCCCAGCATCCCGACTACCTGGCCTGGTACGCCCTGGCGGCGATGCCCTTCCTGGCGTTCCACACCGCCGGCTTCCTCCACACCGCCGACGCCCTGGCCCGCCACCACCCGGGGCTGGAGGCCATCGGGTTCCCGGCGCCGGGGGCCGACGGGCGCTGGCGGTTCCCGGTCTTCAGCTACCGCCGCCGTCTGGCGGCCTCCCATCCGGACACCACGGCCACCGGGTCCCCACCGTGACCGCCCCGGTGGAGACCACCGACGTGGTGGTGGTGGGCACCGGCCCCGGGGGGGCGATCCCGGGCTTCCACCTCGCCGCCGGCGGGGCGAGGGTGGTCTTCCTCGAGCGGGGGCCGTGGCTGCGGACCGGGGACTTCACCCAGGACCTGCAGCTCGGGACCTACACCCGGATCGTCGACTACGTGGAGTGCCGGGGCGTCGGGGTGGTGGCCGGCAACTGCGTGGGTGGCTCGAGCGTGGTCTACTACGCCGCGGCGCTGCGGGCGCCGAGCTTCGTGTTCGAGCGCCGGGGGACGGTCGGCCGGCGGCTGTGGCCGCGGTCGCTGTCCCGGGCCGTCCTGGATCCCTGGTACGACCGCGTGGAGGAGACCCTCCCGGTCAGCGGGCAGACCTGGGACGACGTCCCCTACGCGGGCGGCGTGTGGGCGGCCGCCTGCCACCATGCCGGGTGGACCTGCAACCCCGTGCCGGTGGCGGTCGACCTGGAGCGGTGCACCAACTGCAACTGGATGCTGAACGGCTGCGTCTTCGGCGCCAAGCGGTCGATGCTGCTCAACTACCTGCCCGCCGCCGAGGCCCACGGGGCCAGCATCCGCCCGCTCCACGAGGTCCAGACGGTGGCGCCCTCGGCGCTGCCCGGCTACCGCTACCAGGTCTCCTACACCACCGTGGACCCGGCGGACTACCGCCGGTCGACCGGGGGTGGCGTGATCCACGCCAAGCTCGTCGTGCTGGGGGGCGGCGCGCTGGGCACGCCGGTGATCCTGCAGCGCTCGGCGCCGTTGCTGGGCGGGGTGCCCGCCGCGGTGGGCCGGTACTTCTCGCCCAACGGCGACCACGTGTCGATGGCGCTGCTGGACGAGGCCAAGGTGGCAGGCGTGCTGGGCCTGGAGCGGGCGCCCGGGGTCCCCTACCGGGGCTTCTACGTGGGCAAGCCGATCGGCTCCATGTCCTACGACCGCCTGGACCCGGCCGCGCCGGAGTTCACCCGGTTCGGGCTCCAGCAGATCTACTTCCCCCCGATCACCAACATCCTGCCCGGGCTGCCCCACCAGCCGAGCTGGTTCGGCGTGGGGAAGAAGGCCCTGACCGAGCAGGCGCCGTCCTGGCTCACCGTCCTGGCGATGACCGAGGACGGCAACGAAGGGGTGTTCGGGCCGCCGCCGCCCACGGGCAGCTTCGTGCGCGCCGCGTCGTCCGCCTCGGTGGGCCAGATCACCTACCGGCCCAGCCCCCAGACCGAACACGGCTGGGCCCTGTCGGACGCCGACGTGTCGGCCATCATCGAGCGGGACGGGCTCGGCGTCCACTACCCGTGGTCCGGCAGCCCCAACGCCCTCACCGCCCACCCCCTGGCGTCGTGCCGGATGGGCGACGATCCGAGCCTCTCCGCCCTCGACGACCGCAACGAGCTCCGGGGCCACCCCGGGATCTTCGTGACCGACGGGGCAGCCGTGCCCACGTCGCTGTGCGTGAACCCCTCGCTCACGATCGCCGCCCTCGCCGAGCGGGCCGTGCCGGGCATCGTGAACCGGGGCCGGCAGTTCGGCCTGGCGGCCCGGGCCGACGTGCCACCGCCTGCCCGGTCCTGACCGGGCCACGGCGGGAACACGGCCCCGGACCGGGCGCCCGATCCGGCCCACCCCCACCCACCGGGGGCGGGGCCCCGGGGGGCGCTCAGGAGGCCCGGGCGGCGACGAGGTGCGAGGCGATCGACAGGGCCAGGGCCATGATGGCCACCTGGGGATTGACCTGGGGACAGGTCGGGACGACCGAGGCGTCGGCCACCCACAGCCCCTCGGCGCCCCGCAGCCGCCCCTCGGGGTCGACGGGAGCCGCCTGGGCGTCAGCGCCGAGGCGGGCGGTGCCGGTCGGGTGGAAGGCCGCGAGGTGCAGGTGCCGGGGGTCGGCGTGAGCCACGGCGTCGGCCAGGTCGGCCTCCGTCCGCACCCGCTCATGGCGGGGGATGCCGGTGAGGACCTCCCGGGCGCCGGCGGCGAAGAGCACCCGCCCCATGGCCCACACGGCCCGGGTGAGCTTCGCCCCGTCGGCGCGGGTCAGGTCGTAGCCGACGACCGCCCGGCGCGCCCCCCGGACCCGGCCCACCGGGGCGTCGGCCACCATGGCCCCCAGGTGGGCCAGGTGGGGTGCGGCGGCCAGCTCCTGGCGAAGCTCGGCCCCGATGCCCGGCAGGAGCATCGACCCGAGCCCGGCGGGGGTGGCGGTCGCCTCGATGATGATGCCCTCGGTGTGGTGGAGCTCCTCGATGGCCGCGCTCTGCAGGACGCCGCGGTCGGGATCGACCACCTCGTCGAAGCGCCCGGCCACGCTCAGGGCCGGATGGACCGCCAGGTTGCGCCCCAGCTGGGGGTGGCGGCCCAGCCCGCTGCGGCGGAGGAGGGGCGGGGTCTCGGTCGCCCCGGCGCAGACCACGACGGCCGGGGCCAGGATCTCCAGCACCGACCCGTCGGGCCGTCTGGCCCGCACGCCCGCCACCCGGCCGCCGGCGTGGAGCACCCGTTCCACCCGGGCGTGGGAGACGACCCGGGCGCCGGCCGCGCAGGCGTCGGGGAGGGCGTTGAGGTGCACGCCGAACTTGGCGTTGCGGGGGCAGCCGAGGGCGCACTGGCAGCACCCGCCGCACCCCGGGGCGTTGCGGTCCAGGGGCCGGGACGACCAGCCGAGGGCCCGGGCCCCGGCCAGGGCCAGGCGGCCGTTGCGCCCCATGACGGCGTCGGGCACCGGGGCGACCCGGAGGAGGGCCTCCACCTCGTCGAAGACCTCGATGGGCAGGTCGACCCCCGATCCCCGGCGCCAGTCCCGCACCACCGACGCCGGGGGCCGGTAGCAGGTGCCGGAGTTGACCAGGGTCGTGCCGCCCACCCCCCGGCCGATGGGCAGGTACACGGGGGGCCGGCCGAGGGCGACGGTGGCCCCGCCGTCCCGGTAGAGCGAGGTGAAGCGCTCCAGCGCCGGGGTCCGCCGGAACTCCTCGACGCCGTGGCGGCGCCCCTCCTCGAGGACCACCGTGGCCATCCCGCTCCGGGCGAGGGTGCGGGCGGCCATGGCCCCCCCGGCACCGGAGCCGACCACCACGACGTCGGCGACCGAGCGGGAGGGCCACGCTCCCGACACCGTCACGTCGAGGACGGCGTCGGGGCGCGCCGGTGGCGTCCGGTTGGCGGCCGCCAGGAGCCCAGGCGTCGCCTCCGACGCGCCGTGGACGAGGAGCACGGGTGCCTTCATCGCCGCCACCAGGTCGTGGGGGAGGCGCCCGGCCACCTCGGCCCGTCGGGGGGGCTCCAGGGAGGCGAAGCGGCGTCCGGTGGTGGCCAGGGCGGCGGCGTCGAGGGTCGCCAGCCCGGCGGCCATCGCCCCCCGGGCCGTGG
>DASQQH010000247.1:0-12047 GCA_035643555.1 Acidimicrobiales bacterium
CGCCCGGGGCCCGGAGGGCCACGATGGCCACCTCCCGCTCGAAGTCCGGATGCTCCACCCAGTGGTACAGGCAGCGCCGCTTGAGGGCGTCGTGCACGTCCCGGGTCCGGTTGGAGGTCACCACGACCAGCGGCGGGTCGACGGCCCGGAAGGTGCCCAGCTCCGGCACCGTGACCGCGTAGTCCGACAGGATCTCCAGCAGGAACGCCTCGAACTCGTCGTCGGCGCGGTCGACCTCGTCCACCAACAGCACCGGGGGGGCTGCGTCCTCGGCCTTGTCCGGGGCGATGGCCGCCAGCAGGGGCCGGCGAACGAGGAACCGCTCCGAGTAGAGCTCGTCCTCCACCTCGGGTCCGAGGCCCTGGCCGCTGGCCGACCCCCGGGCCTCGGCGGCCCGCAGATGGAGGAGCTGGCGGGAGTAGTCCCACTCGTAGACGGCCTGGGAGACGTCGATGCCCTCGTAGCACTGGAGGCGGACCAACTCGCCCCCGGTCCATCGGGAGAGCGCCTTGGCCACCTCGGTCTTGCCCACCCCGGCCTCTCCCTCCAGCAGGAGGGGACGGCGCAGGGCCATGGCCAGGAAGATGGCCGTGGCCAACCCCTCGTCGGCCAGGTAGGCGTGGGTCGCCAGGGAGCTCCGCACCTCATCGGGGCCCCCGGCCGGCGCCCGGGCCCCGTCGGCGTCCCCCGCGCGGCGTTCCTGGAACTCGCTCAGCGGCCCGCCTCCTCCAGTGCTCGACGCACCAGGACCGTGGCGAGGTGCCGGCGGTACTCGGGGCTGGCGTTGAGGTCGCCGGGAGGGTCCAGCCCCTCGGCGGCATGGCTGGCGGCCTCGGCGGCCGACGCACCTCCGGCCAGGGCGGCCTCGACGGCCTGCGCCCGCAGGGGGGTGGGCCCCATGTTCACCAGGGCGACCGCGCCCGGACCGTCGGCGACCGCCGCCACCCCCACGATCGCCCAGTCCTGGGCCCGGCGGTTGAACTTCTGATAGGACCACCCACCGGGGGCCTTGGGGACCCGGATCTCGGTGAGGAGCTCGTCGGGCTCGAGCGCGGTCTCCAGGAACCCGCGGAAGAAGTCGGTGGCCGGGATGGTGCGCTCACCCCTCGGGCCCCTGGCGACCAGGGTCCCCGAGAGGGCCAGGACCACCGCGGGCAGGTCGGAGGCCGAGTCGCCGTGGACCAGGGAGCCACCGATCGTCCCCCGGTGGCGGACCTGGGGATCCCCGACGAGCCCGGCCACATGGGCCAGGATCGGCACCTCCCGGCGCAGCACCTCCGAGACCACCAGGTCGCGGTGGCGGGTGAGCGCCCCGATGGCCACCTGGTCGCCCTCGTCCCGCACGTAGGACAGGTCGGCGAGGCGCCCCACGTCGACCAGCAGGGCCGGTGTGGCCAGGCGGAGCTTCATCAGCGGGAGGAGCGAGTGGCCCCCCGCCAAGAGCTTGGCGTCGTCACCGTGCTCGGCGAGCAGCGCCAGGGCCTCCTCGGCCGAGCCGGCCCGGGCGTAGTCGAAGGCAGCAGGGATCACCGGGAGACCTCCTCGGGCAGGCCAGGGATGGGTGGGTGGATGGGTGGGCGGGACGGGGGCATCAGCCAGCCCCGCCCTTGGCCCGCTGGATGGTGGTCCACACCTGCTGGGGGCTGGCGGGCATGTCCATCGCCGTGACCCCCAGGGGACCAAGGGCGTCGACCACGGCGTTCATCACCGCCGGGGTGGAGGCGATGGTGCCCGCCTCGCCGACCCCCTTCACCCCCATCGGGTTGCTGGGGCTGGGGGTGACGGTCGAGGCCGTGGTGTAGCCGGGCAGGTCCGTGGCAGCGGGCACCAGGTAGTCGGCCAGGGTGGAGGTGAGCAGGTTGCCCTCCGGGTCGTAGACGGCCTCCTCCCACAGCGCCTGGGCCACGCCCTGGGCGATCCCCCCGTGGACCTGGCCCTCGACGATGAGCGGGTTGACCTGGTTCCCGCAGTCGTCGACCGCCACGTAGCGGATGAGGTCCACCCGGCCGGTCTCCTCGTCCACCTCCACCACCGCCACGTGGGTCCCGAAGGGGAAGGTGAAGTTGGGCGGGTCCCAGGTGACCGAGGCCTCGAGGGTGGGCTCGGTGCCCTCGGGCAGGTTGTGGGCCGTGAAGGCCTCGAGCGCCACCGCGGCGAGGGGCATGGCCCGCTCGGGCGAGCCCCGGACCGAGAACGAGCCCCCGGAGAACTCGAGGTCCTCCTCGGCGGCCTCCAGCTGGTGGGCGGCGATGCGCCGGGCCTTGTCCAGGACCCGGTCCGTTGCCAGGTACACCGCCGTGCCACCAACGGAGAGCGACCGGGAGCCGTAGGTGTCGAGGCCGTGGGGGGCGACCGAGGTGTCCGAGTGCAGGACCTCGATGTCGTCGGGGGCCATGTTCAACTTGTCGGCGACGATCTGGGACCAGGACGTCACATGGCCCTGGCCATGCGGGCTGGTCCCGGTGACGACCTGCACCTTCGCCGTGGGCAGGATCCGCACCGTCGCCGCCTCCCAGCCCCCCGCGGTGTAGTTGAGCGAGGCCAGGACCCGGCTGGGCGCCAACCCGCACATCTCCACATACGACGACAGGCCGACCCCCAGGTGGGTGGTCGAGCCCTCCCGGCGACGCCGGGCCTGCTCGCCTCGCAGGTCCTCGTAGCCGACCAGCTCCAGGGCCTTGTCCAGGGCCGGCCCGTAGTTCCCGCTGTCGAACACCAGCCCGGGCGTGGAGCTGTAGGGGAACGACTCGGTCGGGATGAAGTTGCGCCGGCGGATCTCGGCGGGGTCCACCCCCACCGCCCGGGCCAGGGCGTCCATGGCCCGCTCGATGGCATAGGTGGCCTCGGGGCGGCCTGCCCCCCGGTAGGCGTCGGTGGGGGTCTTGGTGGTGAACACCGACCGGCAGCTGAAGGCGTACGCCGGGGCGTGGTACACGCCGTGGTAGAGGAAGCCGCCGAGCAGGGGGATGCCGGGGGTGACCAGCTGGAGGTAGGCGCCCATGTCGGCCAGCAGGTTGACCCGGACCCCGGTCAGCTTGCCCTCGGTGTCGGCGGCCAGCTCGATGCGCTGGATCTGGCCCCGACCCTGGATGGTGGCCTGGGCGTTCTCGGTGCGCTCCTCCCGCCAGCGGATGGGCCGCTTGAGCCGACGGGCCAGCACCAGTGCCAGGAGCTCCTCGGCGTAGACGTTGAGCTTGGACCCGAAGCCCCCGCCCACCGCCGGGGCCACGACCCGGAGGCGGGACTCGTCCACGCCGGTGGTCATGCCGGCCATCGTCTTCAGGATGTGGGGGACCTGGGTGGCCGAGTACACCGTGTACTCCCCGGCATAGGGCTGGGGCACCACGCAGACCCCGCGGGGCTCCATGGCGGCGGGGATGAGGCGCTGTTGGACGTAGCGCTCCGAGACGGTGTGGGCCGCCTGGGCGAACGCCTGGTCAACCGCCTGGGGATCGGGGCTGAGCTCCCAGACATAGCAGGTGTTCGTCCCGAGGTCCGGGTGGACCAGGACCCGGTCCGAGGCGGCGTCCTCCAGGTCCACCACGGCGGGGAGGTCCTCATAGTCCACCACCACCGAGGCCAGCGCGTCCTGGGCCTGGGCCTCGGTCTGGGCCAGGATCGCCGCCACCCCGTCGCCCACGTAGCACACCTGGTCGACCGCCAGGGGGTAGTGCGGCGGGTTCTTCATGTCGGCGGTGACCGGCCACCCGCAGGGCATCGGGCTCGCCCACTCCCCGGCCAGGTCGGCCCCGGTGAACGCTGCCACCACCCCTGGCTGGTCCAGGGCGGCCGAGACGTCGACCGAGCGGATGCGGGCGTGGGCCACCGGACTGCGCAGCACGGCCATCTGCAGGGCGCCGGGGACGACCAGGTCGTCGACGAAGCGCGCCTCGCCGGTGATGAGGGCCGGGTCCTCCTTGCGGACCAGGCGGCGTCCCAGTGCCGAGGCGGGGTTGGGCTCGGAGACCGCGGTCATCAGGACGACCCTCCGCCCACACCGGCCGCGGCGGCTGCGGGTTGGGCCTGGGGCTGTCCGGAGGCGGCCAGCACGGCCCGCACGATGTTGTGATAGCCCGTGCAGCGGCAGAGGTTCCCCTCCAGCCCGACCCGGACGTCGGCCTCGCTCGGACGGGGCTCCTCGGCGAGGAGGGAGACGGCCGCCATGATCATGCCCGGCGTGCAGTAGCCGCACTGCAGCCCGTGGTACTCCTGGAACGCCTGCTGCATGGCGTGCATGGTCCCGTCGGCCGAGGCCAGGCCCTCGATCGTGGTGATCTCGGTCCCGTCGGCCTGGGCGGCGAGCACGGTGCAGGACTTCACGGACTCACCGTTCAGCAGCACCGTGCAGGCACCACAGGAGGTGGTGTCGCAGCCCACGTTGGTCCCCGTGAGCCCCAGCACCTCCCGCAGGTAGTACACCAGCAGCAGCCGAGGCTCGACCTCGTGCTCCTGGGCTCTGCCGTTGACCGTCATCGCAACCTTCACGGGCGACCCCCTGTGGTGTCTCGCGCTTGGTTATGTCGCTCCTGGCGCCGGTCCATCAGACCCAGCATGGCCGAGCCACGCCCATCATGGCGCATCTCCTGACCCCCTGTCGCACCGGCGTCTGTCGGGAGGAGGCGGGTCATCCGCCTGCCGCCGCCACGGCCCGACGCACCCGCTCGGGGGTGGTGGGCATGTCCAGGTGCCGGACCCCGAGGTGGGCGAGGGCGTCGACCACGGCGTTGTGCGCGGCCGGGATGGAGCCGATGGTCCCCGACTCGCCGATGCCCTTGGCCCCCAGCTCGTTGAGTGGGGTCGGCGTCTCCATGTGGACGGTGTCGAAGCTCGGCAGCTCGGCGGCGGAGATGACCGAGTAGTCGGTGAAGGTCGTGGTCATCGGGTTCCCGGCCTCGTCGTAGCGGACCTCCTCCAGCAGCGCCTGGGCGATGCCCTGGGCGATGCCGCCGTGGACCTGGCCCTCGGCCAGGAGCGGGTTGAGGATGCGTCCGGCGTCGTCCACCGCCAGCACCCGGTCCACCTCCACCATCCCCGTCTCGGTGTCGACCTCCACCACCACCACGTGGGCGCCGAAGGGGAAGGTGGGGCCCGGGGGCTCGAAGTCGACCTCGGCCGAGAGGGCGTCGGCCGGGAGGACCACCTGGGTCTTCCCGCCCCCCTCGGCGGTCCTGGACGAGGGTTCGGCGGCGGGCGAGGAGGCCCGCCCGGCCTCGGCGGCCAGCTCCGCCCAGGAGCGCGACGGCGCCGGCGAGCCGGCCACGTGGAACGCGCCCGCCGCCGGGTCCAGGACCACGTCGCCCGGAGCTGCCTCCAGCAGATCCGCGGCCAGTCGCCGGCCCCGCTCGACCACCTCCACCGCGGCCTGGCGGAGGGCGACGCCACCGGTCTGCAGGGAGCGGGAGGCGTAGGTCCCGATGCTGCGGGGGATGACGTCGGTGTCCCCGTGGACCACCTCCACGTTCTCCAGGGGCACCCCCATGGTGTCGGCCACCAGCATGGTCCAGGCCGTCACGTGCCCCTGGCCGTGGGGAGCGGTCTCGGTCCGGACCAGCACCGTGCCGTCCTGGCGCGCCTCGACCGCCCCGAAGGCGCTCCCCGGGATCCCGTTGGTGATCTCCACGTACGTCGACAGCCCGATCCCCAACTGGCGGGGGGAACCGGCGGCCCGCCGCCGGGCCTGCTCCTCGCGCAGTTCGGCGTAGCCGGCCTCGGCCAGGGCCAGGTCGAGGGCGCCGGCGTAGTTCCCGCTGTCGTAGGTGGTCCCGGTGGCGGTGACGTAGGGGAAGGCGTCTGAAGGGACCAGGTTGGCCTGGCGCACCGCTGCCGGGTCCATCCCCACCTCGGCGGCGAACAGGTCGATGGACCGCTCGATGGCCGCCGTCGCCTCGGGCCGGCCTGCCCCCCGGTAGGGGACGGTCGTGGTGGTGTTGGTCACCACCGACCGGGCGGAGAAGTCGACCTTGGGGATGGCGTACACCCCGCTCGCCATCACCTTGGTGAAGGTGGGCAGCAGCCCGCCGAGGGCAGGATAGGCGCCCGCGTCCTGGATGACCGACAGCTGGTAGGCGAGCACCTTGCCGTCCCGGGTGCCGCCGATCGCCACGTCCTGGACCTGGCCCCGGCCGTGGCCGAGGGCCACCATCGACTCCGAGCGGGTCTCCACCCACCGGACCGGCCGCCCCACCCGACGGGCCAGCCAGGGGAGGAACAGCTCCTCGGGGTAGGGCGCCCCCTTGGACCCGAACCCGCCGCCCACGTCGGGGGAGACCACCCGCACGGCGTCGGTGCCCAGCCCGTGGACCCGGGCCAGGGCGTCCCGGACCGCATGGGGGGCCTGGGTGGAGGCCCACTGGGTCAGGCGACCCTCGGGTTCCCACCGGGCGGCCCCTGCCCGCACCTCGAGGGGACAGGGGGCCAGGCGCTGGTTGACCATCCGCTGGCGGACCACGACCTCGCACCCCTCGAAGAGGGACGCATCGCCCTCCTGGGACAGATCCAGGGCGACGTTGGTCCCCGCCTCGGGCCACAGCAGGGACTCCCCCGCCAGGGCCGTCTCCGGGTCGGGCACCGGCGGCAGGGGGTCGTAGTCCACGATCACCAGGTCGGCGGCGTCCATGGCCTGGGCCCGGGTCTCGGCCACCACGGCGGCCACCGGCTCGCCCACGAACCGGACCACCCCGTCGGCGAGGAACGGGCGGGTCATCGCCGGATTGAACACGGGCGGGTCCGGCGACAGGGGGGCCAGGTCCACGTCGGCGGCGGTGACCACGTCGAGGACCCCCGGGGACGATCGGGCCTCGGCCGTGTCCAGGTCGGTGATCCGACCGTGGGCCACGGTGGCTCGCACATAGACGACCCACGCCGCCCCGGGGATGTCGAGATCGTCGACGTAGTGGGCCCCGGTGGTGACAAAGCGCGGGTCCTCCAGGCGCCGGACACGGTTGCCGAGAATGCTCATTGCTCCACCATCGCTGAGCGCGCCTCCTCCGAAGGACCGACGGGCGCAGGCTAGTGCCGCCGTCATCCACCTCCAACCGTTGGACACCGCTCCGGTGTCGGGGGGAACCGAGCGGGCGCCTGGGGACCCCGGGGCAGGGTCGGCGGCGGGGCACCGGCGACCGGCCCGTCCGGGCGGCCGCGGCGAGGAGGTGGCCCGAGGCGGTGCCCGGGGCGTCAGCCCCCGGGGGCCGTCGTCGTGGTCGTGGTGGTGGGCAGCACCACGTAGGCCTCCTGGCCAGGCTTGACCAGCCCGTAGTCCCGGTGCGCCAGCCGGGCGATCTGGGCGTTGGAGGTCAGTTGGTGGGCCCGGGCCCTGAGCGCCCGGTCCTGGGCCTGGAGACGGGAGAGCTGGCGCTGGGTCTGGGCCAGCTCGTGGGACTGGTGCAGGAAGGTCCCGGTCGGGAACACGGTGACGAAGGCCACCCCGATCAGCACCACCGAGGCGACGATCACCGCCAGGAGCCGGCGGGTCACAGCCGCGTCCCCCCCCGGCGCAGCGCCTCTCCCCCCAGGTAGGCGGCTCCCTCCCCCAGCTGGGCCTCGATCGCCAACAGCCGGTTGTACTTGGCCACCCGCTCGGAGCGGGCGGGGGCCCCGGTCTTGATCTGCCCGGCGTTGGTGGCCACGGCCAGGTCGGCGATGGTGGTGTCCTCGGTCTCGCCCGACCGGTGGGACACGACGCTGGCGTAGGCGGACCTGGTGGCCACCCGGACCGTCTCCATGGTCTCGGTCAGCGTGCCGATCTGGTTGGGCTTGACCAGGACGGCGTTGGCCGCGCCGAGGGCGATGCCCCGGCACAGACGGAGGGTGTTGGTGACGAACAGGTCGTCGCCCACCAGCTGGACGCGCCCACCCAACCGGCCGGTGAGGGCCACCCAGCCGTCCCAGTCCTCCTCGGCCATGCCGTCCTCGATCGACACGATGGGGTACCGCTCGCACAGGTCGGCCCACCAGTCCGCCAGCTCCTCGGAGCTGAGCTGACGGCCCTCACCGGCGAGCACGTAGCGCCCGTTCCGCCACAGCTCCGTGGCCGCCGGGTCCAGGGCGATGGCCAGGTCCTCCCCCGGCGTCCTGCCGGCGGCCTCGATGGCCCGCACCAGGACCCGGATGGCCTCCTCGTTGGAGCCGAGGTTGGGGGCGAAGCCCCCCTCGTCGCCCACGCCGCCGCCCAGCCCGGCCTCGTGGAGGACCCCGGCCAGGGCGTGGTAGGTCTCGGCGCCCCACCGCAATCCCTCGGAGAACGAGGCCGCCCCGACCGGGACGATCATGAACTCCTGGAGGTCCACGTCGTTGTCGGCGTGGGCCCCGCCGTTCAACACGTTCATCATCGGCATGGGGAGCAGATGGGCGTTGGTGCCCCCGACGTAGCGGTAGAGGGGGAGCCCGACCTCGGTCGCCGCCGCCCGGGCCACGGCCACCGAGACGCCGAGGACGGCGTTGGCCCCGAGGCGGCCCTTGTTGTCGGTCCCGTCCAGGGCGACCAGGGCGGCGTCGAGGCCCCGCTGGTCGAGGCCGTCGACGCCCACCACGGCCTCGGCGATCTCCCCGCCGATGCTGGCGACCGCATCGGTCACCCCCTTGCCGCCGAAGCGGGGACCCCCGTCCCGGCGCTCCACGGCCTCGAGCGCCCCGGTGGAGGCCCCCGAGGGCACCATGGCCCGCCCACTGGCCCCGCTGGCCAGGGTGGCCTCGGCTTCCACCGTCGGATTGCCCCGGGAGTCGAGGACCTCCCGACCGGCGACATGGCGGATCGTGCTCACGGGGTGGTGTTGCTCCTGTGGGTGATGGGGCAACGGTACTTCGTCGGGGCGCCCCGACCAAGCCATCCGCCCACCCGCCGGTGGACGCGGCCGGCCACCCCTACCTGGCGATGCCGGCGCCGAGCACCTCGTCGCCGTCGTAGAGGGCGACGGTCTGGCCCGGTGCCACCCGCCGCTCGGGGGTCGCCCACGTCAGGCCCCCCCGGGCCAGGGTGGCCGCCCGGGGCGGCGCGTGGGCCCCGGTCTGGCCCGCGACGGGGGTGCCGGGAGGGAGGGGGGTCCCCACCCAGGTCAACCCGGCGAGGTCCACGCCCCCGACCAGAAGGTCGGCCTCCTCGCCGGCCACGACGGTGGCCGAGGCCACGTCCACCTCGAGGGCGTAGCGCCTCCTGCCCTCCCTGCCCACCCCCAGACCCCGTCGCTGGCCCACCGTGACCAGCTGCACGGCGGGGACCTCCCCCACCTGGGCGCCCGTGGCCGCATCCACCACCCTGCCCGGGGTCAGGGCCACCCGCTCGGCGAGGAAGCCCCGGCGCCCGCCGGCCTCGGCCGCGATGAAGCACACGTCCTGGCTGTCGGGCTTGGCCGCGGTCCGCAGGCCGAGGGCGGCGGCACGGGCCCGGACCTGGGCCTTGGTCAGCTCGCCCACCGGGAACACGCACCGGGCCAGCTGCTGCTGGCCCAGCATCGACAGCACGTAGGACTGGTCCTTGGCGCCGTCCTGACCCCGGAGCAGCCGCCAGGTCCCCCGGGGCCCGGCGCACACCCGGGCGTGGTGGCCCGTGGCGATCGCGTCGAAGCCCAGCTTGGCCGCCCGGTCGAGGAGGCGGTCGAACTTGATGTGGCGGTTGCACTCGACGCAGGGATTGGGCGTGTCCCCCCGGGCGTGGGCGGCCACGTAGGGGCCGACCACCCGGGCGTCGAAGTCCGGGCCGAAGTTGAACACGTGGTGGACGATCCCCAGCTGCTCGGCCACCCGCCGGGCGTCCTCCACGTCGGCGACCGAGCAGCACCCGGCGTCGCTGGGTCCCCCCCACAACTTCATGGTGGCCCCGACCACCTCGTGGCCGGCCTCGACCAGCGACGCGGCCGCCACCGAGGAGTCCACCCCACCTGACATCGCCACCAGGACCCGCATCGCGCTCAGCCCCGCAGCGCCTCCACCGCCTTGGGGATGGTCGCCAGGGCGTGGTCGACCTCCTCCGAGCTGGTGGTGTGCCCGAGCGACAGCCGCAGGCCGGTGCTCGCCTCCTCGGCGTCGAGGCCCATGGCGACCAGGACGTGGCTGGCCTCGATGGCACCGCTGGCGCAGGACGACCCCGCCGAGGCGCAGATCCCCGCCTGGTCCAGACGGACCAGCAACGCCTCGCTCTCGGCCCCGGGGAACCGGAGGTGACAGTTGCCGGCGATCTTCCCCGCCCTGGCCCCGGTCTCCACGGCCCCGGGCACCGCGGCGAGCAGGCCGTCGGCCAGGCGGTCCCGCAGGGCGCCCACGGCGGCCACGGTGTCCCCCCGGGAGGCCACGGTGGCCCTGGCGGCGGCGCACATGGCCACGATGCCCGCCACGTTGTGGGTCCCGCTCCGGCGGTCCCGCTCCTGGCCACCCCCGTGGATGATGGGGCGCACCACGGCTCGGCCCCGCGCCACGAGGGCCCCGACCCCCTTGGGCCCACCGAACTTGTGGGCGCTCACGGTCACCAGGTCGGCCTCCCTTGTCAGGGTGGCCACATCGATCCAGGGGAAGGCCTGCACCGCGTCGGTGTGGACCAACGCCCCCGGCGCCCGTTCCCGCACCAGATCGACCACCTGTGCCAGGGGGGAGATGACGCCGGTCTCGTTGTTCGCCAGCATCACCGACACCACCAGGGTGTCGGGACCGAGCGCCGCGGCGAGGGCGTCCAGGTCGACCACCCCCTCGCCGGTCACCGGGACCACCTGTCCGCCGGCGGCCTGGACGGCGTGCAGCACGGCGTGATGCTCGGCGGCGGTGCAGACGACCGTGCCCTCCCGGGTGGCGGCCACCCCCCCGATCGCCAGGTTGTCGGCCTCGGTCCCGGATCCGGTGAACACCACCTGTCCCGGCTCGGCCCCGAGCAGGCCCGCCAGCTCCTCCCGGGCCTCGTCCACCGCCTGGCGGGCCAGCCGGGCCACGGCATGGCCACCGGAGGGGTTGCCGAACCGCTCGACGAGGAAGGGCAGCATGGCCGCCACCGCCTCCGGCCGCATGGGGGTGGTGGCGGCATGGTCCAGGTAGGCCGATGCCATCGTGGCCAGCCTACGAGGTCCCGGGCGGCCCCGGGCAGGCGACCTGGGCCCCCGGTGGCTCACCCGACATTGGCGCTGGCGATGGTGGCCACCCCGGCCACCTGGCCGTCGGGGAGGATCTGGCTCCGAGCACGGGGATCGCCCAGGAGCTCGGCCTTGAAGAAGGCGGTGGTGGTGGCGGTGACCACCTGGGCGGCGGCGCCGCCGCCCGTGTAGGGCGCCCAGTGCCCGGCGCCGGGCAGCTGCAGCAGGTACTTGGGGCCCGGGTCGGCGTCGTAGAGCTGGGTGCTCAGGGCAGGGTTGTTGATCCGGTCGGCGGTCCCCTGGACGACCAGCACGGGCGGATCGCCGGCGGTGAAGTAGGACCCCCCGCCCAGGTGCAGCTCGGCGCCGGCCATGACCACGGTGGCCTTGACCCGGGGGTCCTGGGCGGCGCTGTCGAAGGACACCGCCGCCACGGTCTCGCCCCCGTCCGAGTGCCCCGCCACGCCGATGGCGCCGGGGTTGATGAGCCCCGCCAGGGGACCGCCGCCGTGGTCCCTCGCCAGGAGGGAGGAGATGACGAAGCTGACGTCGCCCGGCTGGTTGACGATGTCGGACTCGTCCAGGCGGGCCGACCGGCTGCTCGTCAGGGGGAACACCGGGGCGGCGACCACGAACCCGGCCCGGGCCCAGGCGTCGAGGAGCGCCCCGTAGCGGGCCGGGGCGGTGTCGTAGCCGTGGGCGAAGACGATCAACGGACGCGGCCCGGGCAGGGGGATGGCACCGGCCACGACCCCCCCGGGCCCCCGGGCCGGGTACAGGACGGTCGTGGAGAGCGGTCTCGGCCGGGCCTGCAGCGCCCCCGACGGCCCGGGCAGCTCGGCCGATCGGGAGGTGTCGACGAGGGGCAGGGTCACCGTCCCCACCGTGGCGGCTCCCGCCGGTCCCCCGTGGGGGGCCGTGGTGGGCGGGGCCGTGGTGGGTGGCGCCGTGGTGGGCGGTGGGCCCGGCCGTGACGGCGGCGCGTCGCCGGCGGTGGGG
>DASQQH010000248.1:0-2006 GCA_035643555.1 Acidimicrobiales bacterium
CCGGGGACGTGGCCGGCCACGGTGGTGGCCGCGGCGGCGTTGCCGGGGGCGTAGGAGACCACCGAGTGGGGGTGGTGGTAGGAGGGGGCGTCGCCCACGCCGGTCACTCCGAACCCGGCCGCCCGCAGGGCCCGGGCGGCCTGGCCGGCCTGGCCGGTGACCCCCGAGCCGTTCTCCACCCGCACCGACACCCTGGCCGGGGCCAGGGTGGCCGGGGGGGCGGTGGTGGGGGGTGGGGTCGTCCCGTAGGTGCGCCAGGTGCTGATGACCTGGGCGTCCTGGGCGGGCTTGGGCAACAGGACGTCCCCGTAGTTCTGGTAGTTGCTGGCGATGGTGGTGGGAAGGGTCCAGGAGGGGATGGTGGCGGGCTTGGCCGAGCGGAACTGGGCCACCAGGCGCAGCAGGGCGGAGGTCGTGAGCCCCCGGTCCACGGTCACGTCCCGCACCGCCTGGGTGACCAGGGCGTTGGCCGTGAAGGGGTTGTGGAGGCCCTGGTGGACCGCCGTTGAGGCCAGCACCCGCAGGAACTCGTGCTGGCGCTTGATCCGCCCCAGGTCCCCGGTCCCCTCGGCGACCCACTGGCCCCCCTTCTGGTACTGGTAGAAGCGGCTGCGCACGAGGGCCAGGGACGCCGCCCCGTCGAGGTGGTGGTTCCCGGGGGTGGGGACGTTGAGCCCGGACTCGGCGTCCCGCGCCGGGTAGGGGAAGGACATGCACACCCCGCCCACGGTGTTGACCAGGCCCTCCAGCTGGGAGAAGTCGACCTGGACCACGTGGTGGATGGGGATCCCGAAGTCCTCGGTGATGGTCTGGACCAGCTGGCTCGGTCCGTGGTCGAAGGCGGCGTTGATCTTGTTGGAGCCGTTGGTGCCGGCGATGTGGACCAAGGTGTCCCGGGGGATCGACAGCATGGCCGCCTTCCCGGTCCTGGGCACCAGGTGGACCAGGACGATGGTGTCGCTGCGCTGGCCGCTCACCTGGGAGGTCGAACCGAACTGCTGGGCCTGGGCCCCGGTGTTGCCCGCCCGGGTGTCCGAGCCGATCAGAAGCACGGTCTTCGGGGCGTCCGCCCCCGGCGCGGCCGCCGTCCCACTCACCGCCACCCGCCTGATCTGGCCCACCCGGTAGCGCACGTAGCCGTAGCCGGCCCCGGCGCCGAGCAGGCACACCAGGACCGCGGCGTTGGTGGCGATCAGCAGCCGTCGGGGCCAGGTGCGGGGGCCGCCGTCGCCCGACCCGGGCGACGGCGGGGGGTCCCCGTCGACGCCATTGCCCGGGGGCCCGGGCGGCGTGGTCACCGTCGGTCGCCCCGGCCGGGAGCGGCGTGGACCGCGTGTCTGCTCCGACCCCCCAGGTGCGGGCGGGCGTCGGTGGGCACCCTCGGTCCCCGGATCCGCCCAACACTGGCCATCGCCCCTACCCCCTGTCGCCCGCCGGACCCCTCCGCGGCGGCGTGCTCACCCCATGTTACCAACGGTGGAGGCCGTCGGGCCTCCGACACCTGCCCGGGACGCCTCCGGGCGGTCGTGGCCGTCGCCTAGCCTCGCTGCGGTGACCCCCAGGCCCCTCGCCCTCGTCCGCTCGGTCGTCGGGATCGACGAGGGGCCAGGGTGGGTCGACCTCGCCGTGGAGACCGTGTCGGCGGTCCACCTGGGGCCCACCCTGGGGCTGCTCACGGGGGAGGATCCGGTGACTCAGGGGGTGGTGACCGGCCTGCCCAACCTCCCGCCGTTGCCGGCGCTGCCGGTGGACCGCACCCCTGCCACCCTCCGGGTGCGCTTCGCCGCCCCGGACGCCCTCCGGCTGACCCTGGTCCCGGCCCGGGCCGGGGAACCCGGGGACGATGCCCCGGGCGACGGGATCCTCGTCGACCCCTGCCCCGGCTCCGGCGCACTCGAGGTCACCGACGAGGGGGCCACGGTCGCCCTCGCCAGCGACGCCCTGGTCTGTCGGGTGACCCGACACCCCTTCGCCGTCGCCTGTGCCACCACGGCGGGGGAGCCGGT
>DASQQH010000249.1:0-3766 GCA_035643555.1 Acidimicrobiales bacterium
CGCCAAGGCCCAGGTGGGCCTGGGGGTCGCCTCCACCACCCCGCCGCTCGACAAGTACTACACGAGCACGTTCCTGCCGGTGAAGACCCCATAGATGCTGGCCGCCGAACAGGTCCGTCCCGGCGGCGCCGCCCTGTGGCAGGGCCGGGGCCAGCGCGTCCGCTCGGTCCGCTGGGCCACCATCGTGGGGCTCCTGGTCGTGTACCAGGCGGTCGCCGAGCTCGCCTTCCCCAGGAGCCTCTTCGTCGCCTCCCCCGTCCAGATCGTGGCCCAGGGCTGGCGGGTCTTCCAGGACCCCCGCGTGGTGGGGGCCCTCGGGGTGACCGCCGCCGAGTTCGGCCTGGCCTTCGTGCTCGCCGCGGTCACCGGGGTGGCGGCGGGCCTCGTGCTGGGCGCCAACCGGGTGACCCGCCGGGTGGGCGAGGACGTGCTCCAGGTCCTCTTCGCCCTGCCCCAGGTGGCCGTCTACCCCCTGTTCCTGCTGTTCCTGGGGCTGGGCTTCACCTGCAAGGTGGCCTTCGGGGTCACCCACGGGTTCTTCCCCGTGGCGCTCTCCACCCTGGCCGGCCGTGCCCGGGTGGAGGACGGCCTCCCCCGTGCCGTGCGGGCCATGGGGGGCGGGCGCCTGGCGGTGGCCACCAAGGCCATCCTGCCCTCGATGCTCCCCGACGTCCTCACCGGCCTCCGCCTGGGGGCCAGCCTGGCCCTCCTCGGCGTGCTCCTGGCCGAGCTCATGGCGTCCTCGGGGGGCCTGGGCGCGGTGCTGTCCCACCTCGCGGGGGCGTTCCGCCCGGCCCAGCTCTACGCCCTGGTGGCGGCGGTGTGCGTCTTCGCCGTGGTGGTGAACTGGGCCATGACCATGCTCCAGCGCCGGGCCACGAGGTGGTCGCCGTGAGGCCAGCACACCGATCACCCGAGGGCCGCCCTTACCCACCACGAGGAGGGCCATGACCCACCCGACCCCACCAGCACCGACCGCCGCCCAGGGGGCCACACCCCTCACCCAGCCGCTGGCCGCCGCCGCCGACGACCTCCCCTGGACGGCGTTGGGCAACCGCCAGGGCATTACCCTGCGCGAGTTCCCCTTCTGCCGGCCGGACGCCGGCATCCGGCTCCGGGCGTCGATCGGCCGGCTGGGGCCCGACATCTTCTCCCCCCGGCACCGCCACACCTTCGACCAGGTGCGCTACATGCTCGCCGGCCACACCATGGTGGGCGACGAGGTCTACGGTCCCGGCGACTGCGGGTACTTCCCCGAGGGGGCCGTGTACGGCCCCCAGGTCCCCCACGAGGGCGAGACGGCGCTGCAGATCACCCTGCAGTTCCCCGGGCCCGCCCGCATCTTCTACCCGAGCCCCGAGGAGCAGCAGCGGGCGGTCGAGGAGCTGGGGAAGGTGGGCACCTTCCGGGCCGGCACCTACGTCCGGGACGGGGTGGAGACCGACAGCTTCGAGGCGGTGCTCACCCACCTGACCGGCGTGCCCACGACCTACCCTGCCCCCCGGATCACCGCCCCCGTGCTGGTCCACGGCGACCTGGTGCCCTGGGAGCCGACCACCGAGGCCGGGGTGTCCGCCAGGGACCTGGGCTGTTTCACCGGCCTCGGGCCCCACATCGAGCTGGTCCACGCCGAGGCCGGCGCCGGCCTTCCCCCATCGCCCCCCGGGTGGGCCGAGTTCCGCTTCGTGACCGAGGGCCGGGTGACCCACGGCGGCGCACCCTACGAGGCCGTCTCGGGGTTCTACTCGCCGGCGTACCTGGGCTACGGGCCGATGGTCGCGGCCACCGACGCCACCCTGCTGGTGGTACGCCTGGCCGGCGACGCCCCCTCCCCCGGGACGCCCCGGCCCCGCTGAGCCCGCCGGGCCGGGGGTGGGTGCTCAGGGGTCCTCGGAGGAGGTCGCACCCATCCCCAGGGTCAACTCCAGGGACTGGACCACCACGTACACCAGCCCCGAGCCGAACGGGGCCAGGACCCAGGACCCCCACCCCCCGACCCCCAGGCGGACGCCGATGGCGACGGCCACCCCCGCCCCCACGGCAAGGAAGTCCGTGGCGGTGCCGATCAGCACGGCCCGGGTCCCCTGGATGGGCCGGTCGAGGCGGACGAGGCGGGAGACGAGCAGGTTGAGCAGGGAGAAGGCGGCGACCGCGGACAGGGCGAACCCGACGGTCTCGGCCAGGGAGGGGCTCCGGGCGGCGGAGAGGATCCCGTAGGTCACCGTCACGGTGATGGAGAAGCCGAACGCCTGGGCGTTGCCGGTCACGGCGCCGGTGAGGCCCCGGATCACGGGGTGGCCCGCACCCGGGCGCCGCTCCTGTGGCTGATCTGGGTGGTGGTCCATGGCCGCGCCAGTCTTCCCCCCGGACCGCCCCCGCCCGGCCCCGACCATCCCCGGGGCCCCCGCCGGGGCACCGCGGGTCGCCGGCCGGGACCGGCCACCGCCGTCCCGGTCGACAGCGCCCGCCACGGCCCCGCCCCGGCAGCACCAACGGTCCCCCACCGGCGGAGGTGGACCAGCGACCCCGACCCGCCCCCTGGTGGGCCCGGCGGTCGTCCATCCCCGGGCGCGTTCCCACCCGCGCTCGACACCCCCCACCGACCGGCCACGTCGCCCTCTTCTCGGACCGGCGCCCCCGGGGCGTCCACGGCGACCGGCAGGTCGATGTCATGGCCGGAGGCGGGTCGCTCGACATCCCCCCCGGGGGCACTGGGTAGGCCCCGGGTAGGCGACAGAAACAGGAAAGGATCGAATGACCGCCCGGGACCCCGGAACTCGCCATGACGTCTCGCGGCAGACGCCGTCCCCGCCCGAGCATGCCGAGTGGCGATGCCCGGAGGAGCGGGATCGAGCCGATGTCGGTTGCCGACAACAACATCCGGCCGGCGCCAGCCGTGAGGCCGTCCGGGACCCCCGCTCGCAAACCGAGTTGGCCCAGTGGCTGACCCGGGGGGGAGTCCCCGGCGCTTTCGACGGCGCGGCGGCCACCACCGCTCGCCGTGGCACCGACGGCATGGTGGGCCTCGGGCCGTCGGCATTCCCCTTCACGGCCGCCAGCACCGTGTGGAAAGCCCTGATCGAGCAGGGGCGAGCTGCCTAGCCAATCCGTCTGGGTCCGACCCACCCCCGGGGCGCTCGGTCGCTCCGTCGGGTGGCCGACACCCGTGGGACCACCGGCCAGCGGGGGATCGAGGCGACGTGGTGGCGCCTGGGCGCCGGGGGGTGGAACCGTAGCCCGACAACCCGGAGTCTCCCGCCACGGGGGGCGTCGGCGGTGGCGACGGGGCATCGCCTGGCCCTGCCTGGTGAGACCAGGGGGAGGCGGCGCCTGGTGAGCCGGCGCGGAGCCCAACGAGGACCGCCACGCGCCCGGGGGGCCGGTGGGGCCCGACGACCGGGCGGGCCCGGCCCCCGGAACCGGCAACACCACCGGATGAGACACCAGCCCCTCGGGCGCCTGACGACCCGGCCGGGGCCACCCGATGCCAGCCCCCGAGGAGACCGGCTTGCTGCAAGCATCTGACCACGAGACATGGCCGGCGTCGACCCCCCGGATCGGCGGGTTCCAGGCCCCCTACGGCTGGCGGGTGGTACGCATCGAGCGCGTCGGGCCCTTCCCCGTCCGGGTGGTGTGGCAACTCCCGGACGGCTCCCAGCGGGCCTGGGAGTCCCGGGGGCGCCGACTGCGCAAGGAGCTGGCCGCGGTCCCCTCGGTGCTCCTGGACGCCACGGCCCGGGTGCGGCCCCCGCTGGTCGCCTGGGCA
>DASQQH010000250.1:0-3647 GCA_035643555.1 Acidimicrobiales bacterium
CAGCGTGGTGGGCGGGGTGGTGGCCTGCACCTGCCACTGGCCGACCTGGGAGGCGAAGCCCGACGCCGGGCGGTAGTCGATCCTCGTCACCGCCTCGCCGGTGGGCACCTGGAAGGCCACACAGCCCACCGAGGAGGCCCCGGGGGCCAGGGTGACCTCGCCGTCGGCGACGTTGGTGCACCCGGCCAGGGGGGAGAGGTCCGCGGTGTAGGTCTGCTCGCTTCCGCCGACGGCCGTTGGTGGCGTTGTTGGCGTTGTCGTCGTAGGTCCCCCGTCCGGTGTTGGTGATCCGCAGGCGGGCCCCCACCAGGCGGGTGCCCGCCGGGGGTGACAGGAACTCGTTGGCGGCCTGGGCGGGGTCCACCACGGCCTGGAGGGCGACGGCGATGCTGCCGCCCCCGGGGACCGAGAGCGCCAGGGTCGACCCGATGGTGGCCGCCTGTGCGGGCGCCGTCGTGGCCGGCGCCGTCGAGGGGGGCGGCCGGGTGGTCGCCGCCGGGCGGGTCACCACCGTGGTCCCCCCACAGGCCCCGGCGGCCAGGGCCAGGAGCCCCAGGGCCACCGCCGCCCTCCTCGGTCCCCGGGCGCCCCCCTGGCGACCCGGGGCTCCTGTCCTGTCCCTGGCAGCCATCACGGCCCTGCCCCCTCGTTCCCCCCGGTCTCCCCCGAGGGTCGCCCCGCCCGGGCCCGGGCGCCAGGGTCCTTGGTCCCGTCACCGGGCCTGGCCGGGGAACGGGGATGGCGGTGGGCCCGTGGGACCGCGGTGGGCCACCATGGGGCCATGGCCCCCTCCGCCCAGGACCGCGCTCGGGACCTGCTTACGGCCCCACCCCAGTCGGTCGAGGAGGGGTGGCTCGACCTCCTCGGCCCCGAGCCCCAGGCGGGCCCGGTGACCGGGGCGGCCCAGCTGCTCATGCGGGCCCCGCTGCTCGCCCAGGTCTACGAGCACTGGTGGCGCCCCGCCCTCGGGCGCCTGGCCAAGGGGCCCTTCGGGCCGGGCATGGCCCAGGAGCGCCACCTGGCCGCCGAGGCCCTGGTGCTGCGCCCGGGCATGGTGGTCCTGGACGTGGCCTGTGGCACCGGGGCCTTCACCCGGTCCTTCGCCGACCGGGTGGGCCCGGGCGGCCTGGTGATCGGCCTGGACGCCTCGGCGCCCATGCTGCGCCGGGCCGTGGCGGCCACCTCCCCCGAGGCCCCCATTGCCTACGTGCGGGGCGACGCCGGCCACCCCCCGCTCCAGGCGGGGAGCCTGGACGGGCTGTGCTGCTTCGCCGCTCTGCACATGCTGGCCCGGCCCTTCGAGGCCCTCCGGGCCTACCTGCGCCTGCTGCGCCCGGGGGGCCACCTGGTCCTGTTGACCAGCAGGCGGCGCCAGATCCCGGTCTGGCACGAGGTGGAGGGCCTCCTCATGGCCGCCAGCGGCCAGCGGGGCTTCGACCTGGGGGAGATCGGCCGGGCGCTCACCGAGGCCGGCGCCGAGGTCACCCAGGAGCGGGGCTTCGGCCTCGCCCAGCTCGTGGCCGCCCGGGTCCCGGGGAGCCCCGGCCGCCCGGCCGGCAGGGGCCGCTGAGGCCGCCCGAGCCCCTGGCGTAGGGGGTGGGGGCGGGCGGGTACCATGACCACATGGCTGTGGCTGGCAAGCGCGTGCTCATCCTGGCGGCCGACCTGTTCGAGGACATGGAGCTCCTCTACCCCCTCTACCGCCTCCGGGAGGAGGAGGTCGAGGTGACCCTGGCCGGCCTGGACCCCTCCCCGGTGACCGGCAAGAAGGGCCACGGGCCGGTGCCGGTGGACACGACCGTCGACCAGGTCAACGCCAAGGACTTCCAGGCCCTGGTCATCCCCGGCGGCTACGCCCCGGACCACCTGCGCCGGTCGCCGGCGGTGCTGGAGCTGGTCCGGGCCTTCCACGCCGCGGCCAAGCCCGTGGCCTTCATCTGCCACGCCGGCTGGGTGCCCATCTCGGCCGAGGTGGTGAAGGGCCGCCGGGCCACCAGCGTCGCCGCCATCCGCGACGACATGGTCAACGCGGGCGTCGACTGGGTCGACGAGGAGACGGTGGTGGACGGCAACCTCATCTCCGCCCGCACCCCGGCCGACCTGGGGCCCTGGCTGCGGGCCCTGCTGGCCGCCCTGGCCGACACCTGAGGCGGCCGGGGCCGGCCCGGCCGGCCCCTGGCACACGTCCTCGAGCAAAGGAGCGAAGCGACGATGGTCGAGCGCGCCCGGGGCGGGTGGCCCCGGATCCTGATCGTCGGCGGGGGCTACATCGGCCTCTACACCGCCCTCCGCCTGGAGGAGACCCTGGCCCCCCACGAGGCCGAGGTCACCCTGGTCAGCCCCGAGAACTTCATGCTCTACCGGCCCCTGCTGCCCGAGGTGGCCTCGGGGTCCCTGGAGCCCCGCCACGCCGTGGTCCCCCTGCGCCAGGCCCTGCGCCGCACCACCCTCGTGGCCGGGCGCCTGACCGGCCTGGACCACCAGGCCCACTCGGCCCGGGTGCAGCCCTACGTGGGGGAGGAGCTGACCCTCGGCTACGACCACGTGGTGATCGGCCTGGGCGCCATGTCCAAGCTGTTCCCCATCCCCGGCCTGGTGGACCACGCGGTGGGCTTCACCTCCATCGGGGAGGCCATCCACCTGCGCAACGCCATCCTGGCCTGCCTGGAGGCCGCCGCCTCCACCCGGGACGACGCCGCCCGGGCCCGGGCGCTCACCTTCTGCTTCGTGGGGGGCGGCTACACCGGCGTGGAGGCCCTGGCCGAGCTCCAGGACATGGCCGCCGACGCCTGCCGGTGGTTCCCCACCCTGGACCCCGCCCAGCTGCGCTGGGTCCTGGTGGAGGCCACCGACCGCCTCCTGCCCTCCTTCGACCCGGCACTCGCCCAATGGACCCTGGACCTCCTCCGGGAGCGCGGGGTGGAGGTGCACCTGGAGACCACGGTCAAGGCCGTGGAGGACGGGGTGGTCCAGCTCTCCACCGGGAAGGACCTGCCCACCGACACCCTGGTGTGGGCCACCGGGCTGGTGCCCCACACCCTGGCAGGCGGCCTGGGCCTCCCCGCCGACGAGCGGGGCCGCCTCGAGGTGGAGCCCACCCTCCAGGTCACCGGATCGCCCGGGGCCTGGGCGGCCGGTGACTGCGCCAGGGTCCCCGACCTGGTGGGGGGCGGGACCTGTCCCCCCACCGCCCAGTACGCCGTCCGGGAGGCCCGCCAGCTGGGCGACAACCTGGCCGCCGCCCTGCGGGGGGAGACGCCTGCCCCCTTCCGCTACGAGAGCAAGGGCGAGTTCGTCACCCTGGGCATGCGCAAGGCGGTGGGCCAGGTCAAGGGGCGCCGCCTGGCCGGGATGACCGCCTGGGCCCTGCGGCGCGCCTACTACGCCTCCCAGATCCCCACCGCCAACCGCAAGGTGCGCCTGGCCCTGGACTGGACGGTGGCCATGCCCTTCCGCCACGACCCGGTCAACCTGGAGTCCGAGGAGGAGCCCAAGGCCGCCCTGGAGGAGGCGGCCGCCGGCCGGTAGCAGCGGCGCGGCCCGGGGGCCGGGCTGGCCACCGCGTCGCCGGCAGATAGCGCGGGGTGGTGCCGCCCAGGTGGCAGGCCCGGCCCGGCCATCCGAGGGCGCGGTGGCCCTCGGGGCCC
>DASQQH010000251.1:0-4580 GCA_035643555.1 Acidimicrobiales bacterium
GGGCCCCCCATGGACGCCTGCGTGGCCGCCACGGCACGCGACGCCCACGGCCTCGACACCACCGTCGTCGCCGATTCGACCGCCGGGGTGGGACCCGGGACCACCGAGGCGGGCCGGGCGACCCTGGCCGGGGCGGGGGTCACCGCCACCACCGAGGAGCTCCGCCGTGGCTGAGCGCACCGGGACCCCCGCCGGCCCGGTGGCGGTCACGCAGGCGTCCATGGGGGGCCCAGCGACGTGGACCGAGTCGACGCCCCTCGCCACCACCGCGGCGTGGCGCTGGCGCCCGGCAGCCGCCCAGGCGGAGATCCGGTTGGCCACCGCGCCACCATCGGCCACGCCCGGGGCTCCCTCGTCGCAGACGTCCCGCCCCAGGTCCACCACGGCCAGGCACACCCGGTGGTGGAACCCCCCGCCCGGGCCGGTCACGACGTCCCCCCGGGTGTCGGCCGGGGCCTGGCGGCGGCCTCGGCCAGCTCGGGGGCGCTGGCCACGGTGACCTCCAGGGCCGGTGGTCCGGCCACGATCATGCGGGCCAGCGGCGGCAGCTCGGCGAGGGCGGCCCCGAGGTGGGTACGGGCGTCCTGCAAAGAGGGCAGCGTGCACGAGCGGCCGTGGTCCATCGCCCTGACCTGGAGCGGGCGGGCCCGGGGGTCGGGGCCCGCCCAGTCGACCGGCGGGTCGACCGCGACCAGCTCGCCCGTGGCCCGGCCGTGGTCGTCCAGCCCCCGCCAGGCCACCTTGCGCCCTCCCCGGTTGGCCTTGCCGGGGGCCCGCTTGGCCACCGGCCGCAGGTCGCCCCCGGGCCCGTCGGCGATGGCCACCAGCTTGTAGACGAAGCTGGCGCTCGGGGCCCCGGAGCCGGCCACCACCTTGGCCCCCACCCCGTAGGCGTCGATCGGCTCGGGCGCCAGCTCCTCGATCCCGTACTCGTCCAGCTCCCCGGAGACCACGATCCGGGTGCCCGTGGCACCCAGGGCGTCGAGCTGGGCCCTCGCCGAGCGGGCCTCGGCAGCCGCGTCGCCCGAGTCGATCCGGATGGCCCCCAGCTCGGGCCCGGCCACCTCCACGGCGGTGGCGATGCCCTGGCGGGTGTCGTAGGTGTCGACCAACAGGGTGGTCCCCTTGCCCTGGGCGGCGACCTGGGCCTCGAAGGCGTCCCGCTCGCTGGCGTGGGCCAGGACGAAGGCGTGCGAGGCGGTCCCGGCGGTGGGGACCCCGTAGCGTCGCCCCGCCTCGAGGTTGGAGGTGGCCGAGAAGCCCGCCAGGTAGGCGGCCCGGGCCGCGGCGACCGCGGCGGCCTCGTGGGTGCGGCGGCTGCCCATCTCGATCACCGGACGGCCCTCGGCGGCACAGACCATCCGGGCCGCGGCCGAGGCCACCGCCGAGTCGTGGTTGAGGACGGACAGGACCAGGGTCTCGAGGACCACGGCGTCGGCGAAGCTGGCCTCCACGGTGACCACGGGGGAGGAGGGGAAGAACAGCTCGCCGTCGGGGTAGACGTCGATCGACCCCCGGAAGCGGTAGTTGGCCAGGCGCTCGAGACCCTGGGAGCCCACGACCCCGGCCCGGGCCAGGGCGTCGAGCTCCCCGGGGCCGAACCGGAGGGCCTCCACCGCCTCCACCAGCCTGTCCACCCCGGCGACCACGCCGTAGCGTCGCCCGGCGGGGAGGCGCCGGGGGAACACCTCGAACACCGCCCGCCGGTCCGCCACCCCCGACGCCACGGCGGCCTCCACCATGGTCAGCTCGTAGTGGTCGATCAGCAGGGCCGTGCCGGCCGCCACGTCCTCCTCCACCGCTACCGTCGTACCCCCGGCCCAGGAGCGGCCAACCGGGCCAGGCCCCCGTCCGCCGCCTGCGCCCGCCGCCCCGGCCTCACGCCGTCGCGGTGACCTCGGTGCCGGCCTGGTCGCCACCGCCGGCGCCGTTCGCCCCGACGGGCGCGCCGCCGGTCCGCACCGGCCGGCGCCGCAGATGGCGTGCCACCAACACCGCCGACACCGACAGGCCCACCACGGCCAGGGTGATCCCCGTGGCCTCGACGGCGTCCCAGACCGGTGGGGCGGCCAGCCAGAGGTACTCGTCGAAGAACCGGGTGACCCCCCACAGTCCCATCATCAAGAAGAACACCAAACCCGTCGGGCCGTTGGCGGCCCGGACCCAGCGCTCGACCGCCAGGAGCACCAGGAACACCCCGAAGCTCTCCAGGCACTGGAAGATGGGGACCGGGATCCGGTAGCCGACCTGGCCGGCGTAGTGGAGGCCGTACCAGGCCGTGGTGGGGAGGCCGCCGCCGTTGATCTCGAAGTTGGGTCCGAGGAGCCGCCCGAGGGCCCATGACGCCATGAGCACCGGCGCGATGAAGTCCAGCCCCCGCACGCTGCACAGCTCCCGGCAGTGTCGCCAGGCGAACCACAGCCCGGTGGGGACGGCGAAGAGCAGGCCGCCGAACGACGACAGCCCGCCGTGCCAGATCGCCACGATGTCCGCCGGGTGGGCGCCGTAGTAGCCGGCGTGGGCGGCGACGTGGACCACCCGGGCGCCGACGATGGCCGCGGCCACGATCCACAGGAAGGCCCGGTTCATCCAGGCCGTGTCGAGCCCCCGGGCCCGCAGACGGTGGTTGGTGTACACCAATCCGAACCAGAAGGTGATCGCCAGGCCGATCCCGTAGGTGTGGATGTTGAGCGGGCCGAGGTGGAACACGACAGGCACCGGCTTCACGGGACCCAGCGTAGGCCGGTTGGCGCGCCCTCCCGCAGCAGCCCCTGGAGCCACGAACGCATGTTCGCTACACTGGGCGCCCATGTCGGCGCCCCTGCGATGGCGGCTGGTGGAGGACGAGGACGCCTGCGGGCAGGGTGAGCTGTTCCCCGAGCGGGGCGTGCTGGACCGCCACGTGGGAACCGGCGAGTACCGGGGGCTCGAGTTCCTCCACGTGCGGGCCCGTCGCATCATCAACCGGGTGCCCGCCTCCGCGCGCCTGCCGTTCACCTGGACGGTCAACGCCTACCGGGGCTGCAGCCACGCCTGCTCGTACTGCCTGGCGGGTGACACCCTGGTCCTGATGGCCGACGGCGGCCGCCGGCCCCTGGCGGCCCTGCGGGTCGGGGACCGGCTCTGGGGGACGGTGCCCCGGGGCGGCGCCCGGGCCTGGCGGGAGACGGCGGTCCTGGCCCGTTGGTCGACGGTCGGGGAGGCCTACCGGCTCCGGCTGGCGGACGGGACCGAGCTGGTGGCGAGCGGGGATCACCGGTTCCTCACGGACCTCGGCTGGCGCCAGGTGGCCCCGGGAACGCGCGGTCCCTCCCTGGTCCGGGGCGACCGCCTGGTGGGGCCCGGGCCGGCCCGGGCGGGGGTCCCGAGCCCGGCGGGCGCCCTGGCAGGGGGCGGCCTCGGGGCCCCGTCCCCTGAGGGGGCACCGGCTGGTGGCCACGGGGGGCCGGCGGTCCCGCCCCGATCGTCCCCGGGGTTGGCGGTGGCAGCCGTGGAGCGACTGGGAAGGCGACAGGAGCTCGTCGATATCACCACCGGGACCGGGGACTTCGTGGCCAACGGGGTCATCGCCCACAACTGCTTCGCCAGACCCACCCACGAGTGGCTGGGCCTGGACAGCGGCGAGGACTTCGAGCGCCGGATCGTGGTAAAGGTCAACGCCGTGGAACGGGTCCGGGCGGAGGTCGCCAGCCGGCGGTGGCACAAGGAGCCCATCGCCATGGGCACCAACACCGACCCGTACCAGCGGGCCGAGGGCAAGTACCGCCTGACCCGGGGCATCATCGAGGCGTTGGGGGAGACCGCCAACCCCTTCTCGATCCTCACCAAGTCCACGCTGATCCTCGCCGATCTGGACCGGCTGGTGGCGGCCTCCCGACGGGCCAGCGTCCGGGTCAACCTGTCGATCGCCACCCTCGACGAGGAGGTGTGGCGCCTGACCGAGCCCGGCACCCCCCATCCTCGCCAGCGTGTGGCGGCCGTCCGGCGGCTCAACGAGGCGGGGGTCCCCTGCGGGGTGCTCCTCGCCCCGGTCCTTCCTGGCCTCTCCGATGACCCCGAGGGCCTGGCGGCGGTGGTGTCGGCGTGTGTGGACGCCGGCGCCGTCTCGGTGACCCCGGTGGCGTTGCACCTGCGCCCCGGGGTCCGGGAGCACTACCTGGCCTGGCTGGGGGACCACCGTCCCGACCTCGTGGCGGCGTACCACCGCCGCTACCCGGGGAACCGGGCCTATCTGCCCCGTCGGGAGCAGGAGGACCTGGCCCGGGCCGTCGAGGCGCTGGTGGCCGACCGGCGCCGTGGGTCGGGATGAGCACCGGCGACGTCGAGACCGAGGTCACCAGCGCCGGCGCCCGGCGGGCCACCGGGCCCCTGGAGGCCGAGCTGACCGCGGCCCGCCAGACCCGCCTCGGTGACCTCGGGGTCGAGCGGTTCCTCCCCCTCCGCCACCGGCGGACGGTCGGCGGGTGGTGCTTCGTCGACCACTACGGCCCCACCTCCGTGGACGGGGGTCCGGGCATGCGGGTCCCACCCCATCCCCACCTCGGCCTGCAGACCGTCACCTGGCTCTTCCAGGGGGAGGT
>DASQQH010000252.1:0-4129 GCA_035643555.1 Acidimicrobiales bacterium
GGGCCGGCTGCCGGTGGCCCACGCCCTGGGGCCGGCCCTGGCGGCGCCCCGGTCGGCGGGCGCCACCCTGGTGGGGCTGGGGCCCCGGGTGCGGGTGCGGGCGGAGTGGGCGGCCTGGGCCAACGGGGCCGCGGTGCGCGAGCTGGACTTCCACGACACCTTCCTCGCCGCCGACTTCGCCCATCCCGGCGACACCATCCCCCCCCTCGTGGCCCTGGCCCAGCAGACCGGCCGGGACGGGGCGGCCCTGGTGCGGGCGGTGGCCACCGCCTACGAGGTGCAGGTGGACCTGACCAAGGCCATCGACCTGCACAGCCACCGCATCGACCAGGTGGCCCATCTGGCCCCGGCGGTGGCCGCCGGGGCCGGGACCCTGCTGGACCTGGCGCCCGAGGTGACCCACCAGGCGATCAACCAGGCCGTCCACTGCTCGACGGCCACCCGCCAGTCCCGCAAGGGCCGGATCAGCTCCTGGAAGGGGGCCGCTCCCGCCCACGCCGGCAAGGTGGCCCTCGAGGCCGTCGACCGGGCCGTGCGGGGGGAGGGGGCCCCGGCGCCCGTCTACGAGGGCGAGGACGGCGTGGTGGCCTGGCTGCTCGACGGCCCGGGGGCCACCTACGTCGTCCCCCTCCCCGAGCCCGGCGAGCCCAAGCGGGCCATCCTGGAGACCTACACCAAGGAGTACTCGGCCGAGTACCAGGCCCAGGCCTTCATCGACCTGGCCCGGCGCCTCCGGGCGCGCCTCGGGGACCTCGAGGCCGTGCGCCGGGTGACGCTGGTGACCAGCGACCACACCCACCGGGTGATCGGGACCGGCTCGGGGGACCCCGAGAAGTTCGACCCCGAGGCCACCCGGGAGACCCTGGACCACTCGGTGATGTACCTCTTCGCCGTGGCCCTGGAGGACGGCACGGTGACCCCCGAGGCCTCCTACACCCCCGAGCGGCGGCACCGGCCCTCCACCCTGGGGTTGTGGCGGGCGGTGGAGACCGCCGAGGACCCCGAGTGGACCGCCCGCTACCACCACCCTGACCCCGCCCGGCGGGCCTTCGGGGGGGCGGCCGTGATCGACCTGGCCGACGGCGGGCGCCTCACCGAGGAGCTGGCCGTCGCCGACGCCCACCCGGCGGGGGCCCGTCCCTTCGGGACGGACGACTACGTGGCCAAGTTCGAGTCCCTGGTGGGCGAGCGATCCACCGACCACGAGCGCCAGCGGGTGGTGGCCCGGTGCCGGGGCCTTGCCGAGCTGGGCCCCGGGGAGGTGGTCGACCTGGTCCCCGAGGTCGTCGACGCCGGGGCGCTGGTGTGGCAGGCGCTTGGTTCGCCGGGGGTGCTGTAGCGGCAAGGATCACTGTGGGAGCAATGACCAGGAGGGCACGGCGATGACCTGGCTCGTGGAGCAGCGCGGCGAGCACCCGGCGGGGGCCCTCCGGCGCCTCCTCGACGAGGGGGGCACGGTGGTCGCCCCCGGAGCGGTGGACGGCCTCCAGGCCCTCCTGGCCCGCCAGGCGGGGGCCCGCTGCTGCTACCTGTCGGGGGCGGGGCTGTCGGCCACCCTGGGGCTGCCCGACGTGGGTCTCCTCGGCCTGGCGGACGTGGTGGGGGCCACCCGGACCGTGGTCCGGGCAGCCGGGCTGCCGGTGATCGTCGACGCCGACACGGGCTTCGGCGAGGCCCTCAACGTTGTTCGCGCCGTCGCCGAGCTGGAGGAGGCCGGTGCGGCGGCCATCCAGGTGGAGGACCAGGCCAGCCCCAAGCGCTGCGGCCACCTGGAGGGCAAGGCGCTGGTCCCGGCCGACCAGATGGCGGAGAAGGTGGCGGCGGCGGCCTCGGGTCGCCACCGGCTGGTGGTGGTGGCCCGGACCGACGCCGCCGCCGTGGAGGGGGTGGACGCGGCCATCGACCGGGCCCGCCGCTACGCCCAGGCGGGCGCGGACGTGATCTTCCCCGAGGCGCTCACCTCCGAGGCGGACCTGGCCCGGGTCGCCGGGGCCCTGGACGTCCCCCTGGTGGCCAACCTCACCGAGTTCGGCCGCACCCCCCTGCTCGGGGCCGGGCGGCTGGGCGAGCTGGGCTACCGCGTCGTGATCTTCCCGGTCAGCGCCCTGCGGGTGGCCGCCCGGGCCATGGGCGAGCTCTACGCCTCCCTCATGGCCCGGGGCACCCAGGAGGGCTTCGTCGAGTCGATGCAGCCCCGTGCCGAGCTCTACGACCTGCTGCGCTACGGCGACTACTCGGCCCTGGACGGCTCCCTGGCCCGCGGCCGGCCCCTGGCCCGTGACCCCGCCGCCGAGGATGGTGCGGCAGGAGGACCGCCATGACCGGGCGGGGGCAGCGGCGACGGCCACGCCGGTGTCGCCGCCCGACGACGGGGCCCAGGAGATCGTGGTCCGGCCGACGCCCTGATCGGCCTGGCCCGCCGCCTGGGCAAGCCCCACCCTGGCCGATCGGGGCGAGTCGGAGGTCCGGTGCCCGCCTGGCCGGGCGGCCCCCGCCCGGGCCCTGGAGGCGCTCCTTGCGGGGCGACCCCGACGGCGGGGAGCAGCTCGCTGCGCCGGCCGGCCCGGGTGGTCGAGGAGCACCGCCAGGCCAGCCCGTGGCGGCCCCGGGTGAGCGACGGGGAGCCCGCCCGCCGGGTGAAAGGGGACCTGGGCCCGGCAAGGCGGGGCGCCAGGCGCCCGGGGCCTCCCCCCCCTCGGGGCCAGCCCGCCCCCGGCGGATTGACAGGGCGCCGGGGCCCTGCCCACACTGCCCCCGGTAGGTCCGATGACCGGACAGGAGCCCCCCGATGTCCACCCCATCCCCAGCCCCCGACGACGGCCGTGCCCGGGGGCCCCTCGCCGGCCTTCTGGTGGCCGACTTCTCCCGGGTCCTGGCCGGGCCGTACGCCACGATGCTCCTCGCCGACCTGGGCGCCGAGGTGGTCAAGGTCGAGGGCCCCGGGGGCGACGACACCCGGACCTGGATGCCCCCCGTCCGGGGTGAGGTGTCCACCTACTACCTGGGGGTCAACCGGAACAAGCGGTCGATCACCCTGGACCTGGGCCGAGACGACGACCTGGCCGCCGCCCAGGAGCTCGCCCGGCGGGCCGACGTGCTGATCGAGAACTTCAAGCCCGGCGGCCTCCGCCGGTTCGGGCTGGACTTCGACACCGTCGCCGCCGCCAACCCCGGGATCATCTACGCCTCGATCAGCGGCTTCGGCTCGGCGCCCGAGGGGGCGCGCCTTCCCGGCTACGACCTCATGGTGCAGGCGATCTCCGGGCTGATGAGCCTGACCGGGGACCCCTCGGGCCCCCCGTACCGGGCGGGGATCTCGTTGTTCGACGTGATGGCCGGCATGCACGCCACCATCGGGATCCTGGCCGCCCTCTCCCACCGCCACCAGAGCGGGGAGGGCCAGCACGTGGAGATCAGCCTGCTCTCCTCAGCCCTGTCCGGGCTGGTCAACCAGGCCTCGGCCTACGTCGCGGGGGGCGTGGTCCCCAACCGGATGGGCAACGCCCACCCCAGCCTGTTCCCCTACGAGCCCCTCCCCACCGCCGACGGGGAGCTGATCGTCATCGCCGGCAACGACAACCAGTTCCGCGTGCTGTGCAAGGTCCTGGGCGCCCCCCACCTGGTCGACGACCCCCGCTTCGCCCACAACCAGGACCGCACCGCCCACCGCGACGAGCTGCGGGACGCCCTCGTGGAACGGCTGGCGACCCGCACCACCGGGGCCTGGTTCGACGACCTCATCGCCGCCGGGGTCCCCTGCGCCCCCATCAACACCGTGGAGGGCGGCGTGGCCTTCGCCGAGCAGGTCGGGCTCTCCCCCGTGATCCAGGCCGGGGAGGGCGAGGAGGCGGTGCCGATGGTGCGCCACCCGATCACCCTGTCCCGGACCCCGCCCAGCTACCGGCTGCCCCCGCCCCGCCAGGACGAACACGGCGAGGAGCTGCGGGCCTGGCTGGGGGCCAGGCCGTGACCGGCGCCGGCCACGACGGCTACCCGACCTCCCTCGGCACCTCCGACCCGACCACCATCGGCCTGCTCGGCCACGACCTGGCGGGCGAGCTGATGGGCCAGGTCGGGTTTGGCGAGCTGGCGTTCTGGCTGGTCGCCGGGCGCCGGCCGAGCCCCTCCG
>DASQQH010000253.1:0-3835 GCA_035643555.1 Acidimicrobiales bacterium
GACCGCTACCAGACCGTCTACGCCCGCCGCCCGGCCTCGGTGGCCGCCCCCACCGCCGGGCTCCACCTGGACCGGGAGACCCTCGACGCCCTGGGCCCGGCCGGGGTGACGGTGGCCGCCCTGGAGCTCGTCGTGGGGCTCGACACCTTCCGGCCGGTCACCGCCGAGCGCCCCGAGGACCACGTCATCCACACCGAGGCCTACCGGGTCCCCCCCGAGACCCTGGCCGCCTGCCGGTCGGCCCGGCGGGTGGTGGCGGTGGGCACCACGACGGTGCGCGCCCTGGAGACGGTGGCGGCGACGGGCGAGCTGTCGGGGCGGACCTCGCTGTACATCCACGGGGACTACCCCTTCGCCCTGGTCGACGTGCTCCTGACCAACTTCCACCTGCCCCGCTCCTCGCTGCTCCTGCTGGTGGAGGCGTTCTGTGGGCCGAGGTGGCGGGCGCTCTACCGGGAGGCCCTGGCAGCGGGGTACCGGTTCCTGTCCTTCGGGGACGCCATGCTGGTGACCCGGGCCGGCGCCCGGCCCTCGGGCGCCCCGGAGCGGTGACCCTCCGCCTGGTCGTCGAGGCCTCCGACGGACAGGCCCGCGCCGGCCGCATCGAGACCCCCCGGGGGGGCTTCGCCACCCCCTGTTTCATGCCGGTGGGCACCAGGGGCGGGGTCCGGGCCCTCTCCGCCGCCGACCTGGAGGCGCTGGGGGCGGAGGTCTTCCTGGCCAACACCTACCACCTCATGCTGCGCCCCGGGGCCGAGGCCGTGGCCGCCCTGGGGGGCCTGCACGCCTTCGCCGGGTGGTCGGGCCATCTGCTCACCGACTCGGGCGGCTACCAGGTCATGTCCCTCGAGGCGGCGGTGGACGAGGAGGGGGTCCGGTTCCGCTCGGTCTACGACGGCAGCGCCCACGCCCTCACCCCCGAGGGAGCGGTCCGGGTCCAGGAGCTGCTCGGGGCGGACATCCAGATGGCCCTGGACGTCTGCCCGGCCCTGCCGGCTCCGCCGCCGGTGGTCCGCGACGCCGCGGAGCGGACCCTCAGGTGGGCCGACCGTGCCCGGGCGGTCCACCGGCGTTCGGACCAGGCCCTGTTCGGCATCGTCCAGGGTGGGGTGGACGAGGACCTGCGGGCCGAGTACGCCCGGCGGACCGCCGCCCTGGGGTTCCCGGGTTACGGCGTCGGGGGGCTTTCGGTCGGCGAGCCCCGGGGCCGGATGCTGGCCGCCCTGGCCGCGGCGCTGGCCGAGCTGCCCGCCGACCGGCCCCGCTACCTCATGGGGGTGGGCGACCCCGTGGGGGTGGTCGAGGCGGTGGGCCTGGGCGTGGACCTCTTCGACTGTGTGGCCCCCACCCGCCTGGCCCGCCACGGCCGGGTCCTGACCGCGGCCGGGCCCCTGTCGCTGCGACGGGCCGCCCACGCCGCCGACCCTGTGCCGCTGGACCCGGCGTGTTCCTGCCCGGTCTGTCGGCGCTGGTCCCGTGCCTACCTGCGCCACCTCCTGGTGGTGGGGGACCCGGCGGTGTTGCGGCTGCTCAGCCTGCACAACCTGGCCTGGACCCTGGACCTGGTGGCCCGGGCCCGGGTGGCGGTGGTGGACGGCACCCTGGACCGGCTGCGGGCCGAGGTGGCGACGGTGTGGGCCCCCCGAGGAATGGGACAGGACGTGGGAGGGTAAGATGGGCCCTCGGCCGCGGGGCCTTCGACCGCCCCCGACCACGGCGCCCTCGCCGTGTCGACTAACGTCGCGCAACGCCCTCACCTGTCGGAGGCCGTGGATATGCATCCGATCCTTCTAGCCCAGCTGCTGGCCGCAGCGCCGGCCAAGTCCAGCGGCGGCACCAGCTTTCTCATCTTCATCATTCCCCTGCTGATCATCGCCTACCTGTTGATCTTCCGCCCACAGAAGAAGCGCGCCCAACGCCAGCGCCAGGCCCAGGCCGCCATCGAGGAGGGCGACACCGTGGTCAGCATCGGGGGCATCGTGGGTCGGGTGGTGGCCCTCGACCAGGAGCGCGCCACCCTGGAGGTCGCCCCTGACCTGGAGCTCGAGTTCCTGCGCAAGGCAATCTCCCATCGCCTCGAGCCGGCCACGTCCCCGGAGGAGGAGGACGTCGAGGAGGAGCCCGAAGAGGACGACGACGCCCGGGGTTGGCCCGGGTACCACCCCGAGCTGGCCGGCGAGGACGGTGAGGCCATGCCGGCGCCGGCGGGGGAGGCCATGGCCGGCGAGGTCGACGGCGCCGCGAACGGCGCGGGGACGGCGTCGCCGGCGACCGGCGACGACCTGGGCCGGATCTTCGGTACCGAGCACCGTGGGGGGTCCACGGAGGGGGCAGGCCGGGAGCGACCCACCGAGTGACGCGTTGGTGAACGGCGAGGCGCGGCGCCCCACCCCGCAGGGCCGGGGTGGGTGGTGGCACCCGGGGGCCGGGGGGGAGCGCCGATGAGGGGTCGGCTGTGGGCGTGGCTGGTGGGCACGATCCTGGTGTCCCTCGCCTCGTTCGGTGCGGTGATGGCCCTCGGCGCCAAGCCGTTGCTGGGCCTGGACCTCCAGGGCGGGGTGTCGGTCGTCTACAAGCCGGCGCACCCGGTGAAGCCCGACATCCTGGACCAGACGATCAGCATCATCCGCAACCGGGTGGACGCCCTGGGCGTGGCGGAGCCGAACATCGGTCGCTCCGGCGGGAACATCAGCGTCCAGCTGCCCGGCGTCAAGGACCGGGCCAAGGCGCTGGCGATCATCGGCCAGACCGCCCAGCTGCGGTTCCGCCCCGTGTTGTGCACGGTGCCCCCCTTCCACCCGGCCAAGCCGACGCCGAAGGGCCAGCCGCCCCCGACCCTCAACGGCCCGCCCCCACCCTGCCCGGGCGCCAAGGGATCGCCGAACTTCGCCACCGTCGCCAACACCCCCCGGCGTCTGGACAAGCCCGGCGACCGGGTGCTCCTCCCGGCCCGGGCCGGGAGCAACGGGACGGTCCCCGAGCGGTACGTCCTCGGCCCCTCTCAGGCCACCGGGCGGATCATCAAGACCGCCAACGCCGCCCTCAACCCCCAGACCAGCACCTGGCAGGTCAACTTCAGCACCACCCCCAAGGGGGCCGCGGCGTGGGACAAGGTGGCCAAGGCCAACTTCCACAAGCAACTGGCCATCGCCCTGGACGGGACGGTGGAGTCCGCGCCCCAGATCCAGCCCAACCAGGCCAGCTTCTCCAGCTTCGGGGGCAACGGCCAGATCACGGGCCACTTCACCCAGTCCCAGGCGAACAGCCTGGCCCTCGAGCTCCGCTACGGGTCCCTGCCGGTCCAGCTGGTCCAGCAGAGCGTGCAGAGCGTGTCGCCCACCCTGGGGGCGTCGGCCCTCAAGGCGGGCCTGTTCGCCGCGGCCGTCGGCCTGGCCCTGGTGTTCTTGTACACGGTCTTCTACTACCGGGCGCTCGGGATCGTGGTGCTGGTGGGCCTGGCCACCACCGCCGCGCTGTTGTGGGCGATCATCTCCTACCTGGGGACCTCCCAGGGCCTGGCGCTGACCCTGTCGGGTATCACGGGCCTCATCGTCTCGGTGGGGGTGGTGACCGACTCCTACATCGTGTTCTTCGAGCGGCTGAAGGACGAGGTCCGCGCCGGCAAGAGCGTGCGCGCCTCGGTGGACCGGGGGTTCACGGCGGCCTTCCGCACGATCATCGCCGCTGACCTGGTCTCGTTGATCGGTGCGGTGGTCCTGTACTTCCTCAGTATCGGGGACGTGAAGAACTTCGCCTTCTACCTGGGCTTGTCCACCCTCCTCGACATGGCCACGGCCTGGACCTTCACCCGGCCCTTCGTGATCCTCCTCGGCCG
>DASQQH010000254.1:0-4490 GCA_035643555.1 Acidimicrobiales bacterium
GCGCCGGCCGCCACCCCCAGGGCGTAGTTGCGGACATAGCCGGTCTGCAGGGTCCGCACCCGTCTCGCCGATCGTCGGATCACCTGCGCGGAGCCGTTCACCGCCCCGTCGATCACCTTCGGGTCGAAGGTGTCGGCACCGAAGCCGGCGGCCCGGAACCCCGGCCGGCCGATGGTGGCGTCGTACAGGTCGTCGAGGCGCCACCCCTTGAGCAGGAACGCCGGCTCCAGGGCGGGGCGCTCGGAGCGCTGGCGCCACAGGTAGGTGACCACGACCACCCCGACCAGGGCCACCACCCCGTCGATGACGGGGAGACCCACCTTCCAGGCGAGCGAAAGGTTGGCCGGGATCGCATACGGGCCGACGACCGGCGCCAGCCAGCTGTCCAGGAAGGCCCAGTTCGGGTGGAACGGCAGGTCGATGAAGCCACCGAAGAACGAGGCCACCGCAAGGGCCACCAGGGGGATGAGCATCACCGGTCGGGACTCGCGGGGGCGGAAGTCGGCCCCCGCGGCCTCGATCCCCCCGCCGTGACCCCCGCCGGCGGGCAGGTGGGTCGTGGCCAGCTGGGCCAGGCGCTGCCAGCGCTCGTCCCCGTAGAAGCACAGCCAGAACTCCCGGCCGATGTAGTACGCGGTGAGGATGGCCGTGAACACCCCGAGGGCCCACTCGGCATGGGAGAGGGGGAAGGCCCCGAGGAGCACCGAGCCCTTGGACCAGAACCCCGACAGGGGGGCGACCCCGCCGATGGCGAACCAGGCCACGGCGAAGGTGAGGGCGGTGACGGGCATGTACCTGGCGAGGCCGCCCATCTTCTTGAGGTCCTGCTCGTCGTGGAGGTTGTGGATCACCGAGCCGGCGCCGAGGAACAGGAGGGCCTTGTAGAAGGCGTGGGTGATCATGAGGAAGATGGCGGCCGTGTAGGCCCCCGAGCCCACCGCCAGGAACATGTAGCCCAGCTGGGACACCGTGGAGTACGCCAGGACCTTCTTGATGTCCTGTTGGGCACAGGCGGCGGCGGCGGCGGCGAAGGCGGTCACCACCCCGAAGGCCGCCACCACCGTCATCGCCACCGGCGAGCGGGCGAGGATGGGACTCACCCGGGTCATCAGGTAGACACCGGCGGTCACCATGGTGGCGGCGTGGATCAGGGCCGAGACGGGGGTGGGACCCTCCATGGCGTCCACCAACCACGGATAGAGGGGGATCTGGGCCGACTTGCCCACCGCCCCGAGGAACAGCAGCAGACAGATGGCCGTCGCCGTGGTGCCCGCCAGGTGGCCGCTGGTCGCCGCCCCGAACACCCCGTTGTAGCTGAGGGAGCCGGTGGCGTCGAACATGAAGAACATGGCCAGCAGGAAGCCGACGTCCCCGACCCGGTTGTAGATGAAGGCCTTCTTCCCGGCGCTCGCCGCCGAGTCCCGGTCGAACCAGAAGGCCACCAGCCAGTAGGAGCAGGCCCCCACGCCCTCCCAGCCCACGAAGGTGAGCACGAAGTTGTTCGACAGGACCAGGATGAGCATGGAGAAGACGAACAGGTTCAGGTACACGAAGAACTTGTGGAACTGCTCGTCGTGCTCCATGTAGCCAATGGAGTAGAGGTGGATGACCGCGCTCACCCCGGTGACGAACAGGGCCATCACCATCGACAGGGGGTCCACCCGGAAGGCCGCGTCGACATGCAGGCCCCCGACGGGCAGCCAGGAGAACAGGGTCTGGATGAAGACCCGGTGCCCCGGGCTCCGGGCGTAGAGGGCGCCGAAGACGATGGCCGTGGTGACGAAGCTGAGGGCCACCGCCCCCGTGGCCAGCCAGCCGGCCTTGGGGTTGCCCAGTCGCCTGCCCCCGATGAGGAGGGCGAAGAAGCCGGCCAGGGGCAGGAGGAAGATGGCGGGGGTGGCGTAGAGCAGCATCGGTTGGGCCCCTCAGCCCTTGAGGGAGTGGAGGTCGTCGGCGGTGGCGCCGACCCGTCTGCGGAAGATGGCGACGATGATGCCGAGGCCGACCACCACCTCGGCGGCGGCGACCACCAGCACGAAGAACACGAGTGACTGGCCGCCGATGTCATGGAGCATGCGGGCGAAGGTGACGAAGGTCAAATTGGCCGCGTTGAGCATCAGCTCGACGCACATGAACATGACCAGCACGTTCCGCCGCAGGAGTAGGCCGACCGCCCCGATGGTGAACAGGATGGCGGCCAGGGTGAGGTACCAGGATCCGGCCAGGCTCACGGCCGTTGCTCCCCAGCGGGTGGGGATCCCGGCCGGTTGCCGGGGCCGCCCTGGTCCCCCTCGGCTCCCTCGCCGGTCGGCGCGCCGACCCGGACCTCGGGGGGGGCACCCTGGCGCTCCACCTCCGCGGTCACCGGTGGCGCGGCGAGCGCGGGGTCACCGGGTCCCGCCTCCCGGTCCCTCGCCTCCTCCCGTCGCTCCTGGCGGGGGCGGCGGGCCAGGACCACGGCCCCGATCACCGCGATGACCAGCAGGATCGAGGTCACCTCGAAGGGCAGCAGGTAGGTGGTGAACACCGACCGGCCCAGCTTGGCCACGTTGGTCCCCGGCCCCCCGGAGGACCCCGCCACCGCAGGGGCCCCGGTGGGCCAGGTCACCGTGGCGAGCAGCAGGACCTCGGCGAGGACCATGGCCCCCACGAGGAGCCCCGCGAGCCGTTGGCCCCGAAGCGGCTCCCTGCCCAGTTGCTCGACCCGGTCCACGCCGATGAGCATGATGACGAACAGGAACAGCACCACGATCGCCCCGGCGTAGACGATCACCTGGACCACCGCCAGGAACTGGGCGTCCTGCTCGACGAAGAGCACCGCCACGGCGAACAGCGTCATCACCAGGAACAGCGCCGAGTGCACCGGGTTGCGGGAGAGCACCACCCCGAAGGCGCCACCCAGGACCAGCAGTGCGCAGACCACGAAGGTGGTGATGTCGGGAATGGTCGCCGCCAGGAGGGGGTGCATCACTCCTCCTCCCCGCGTCCCTCGGAGCCGAACCGCACCGGGCCGGCGTTGATCAGGTCGAGCACCCGGTCCTTCAGGGTGGGGCGCCGGGGGCGCAGGCTCCGCTGGACCTGGCCCACCCGGGGGCCGGGGGGGCCGAAGGGCATGAGCCCCACGGGGTGGACACCGTGGCGCTTGGCCCGCCGCCGGGCCAGGATCCCCACCAGGCTGGGGAAGTGGTAGGCGGCGATCTCCCGGATGGGGAAGTCGTTGGGCTGGTGGTCGCCCTCGTCCTCGGTGGAGGGGGCGGTCTGGCCGGCCTCCGCCGGGCGAGCGCCGTACCCGAGCTCGGCGGACCACTGGCGCTTCCCCTCGAACGCGGCGGCGCCCGAGGGGGACGTCGCCCGCACCCAGGCCGAGGTCATGGCGTCGTCCCCTTCCCGCCAGTCCTCCCAGGGCAGCACCTGGGGATGGCCGTCATCGCGCACCAGGAGCTCTGAGCGGGTGTAGATGGCGTCGTCCCGGTTGGTGAAGGAGAACTCGAAGACCTTGGACTCGGTGATGGCCTCGGTCGGGCAGGCCTCCACGCACAGATCGCAGTGGATGCAGCGCAGGTAGTTGATCTCGTAGACGAACCCGTACCGCTCCCCGGGCGACACCGGGGCGTCGGGAGGGTTGTCCTTGCCCCGAACGTAGATGCAGGCGGCCGGGCACACGCCGGCGCACAGCTCGCAGCCGATGCACTTCTCCATCCCGTCCTCGTAGCGACTGAGGACGTGGCGACCGTGGAACCGGGGGGGCTTGGGTCGTTTCTCCTCCGGGTACTGGAAGGTGACCCGAGGCTGGAAGACCTGACCCAGGGTGACCTTGAACCCCTTGAGCCCGTCGAGAGCTCCCATGGCGTTAGCTACCTACCTCCCAACACGATCGAGTGGCCCCACGCCCGACGGCCTGGCCGAGCCCCCGGCACCGCCCACCGGGGTCGGGCCGTCCGGCAGGTCCAGGCGGCCGACGAAACGGAAGTCGGCACCGGGCTCGTCCGGACCCCTCGTCCGACCGACCTTGACCGCCCGGAGCAGCAGCGCCGAGGTGACGACCCCCCCGCCGAAGATGGCGAACCCCCAGGCCTGGTCGATCAGCATGCCCGCCACGATCAGCAGCCAGAACAGGGAACCGGGGATGAGGACCTTCCACCCCAGGTCCATCAGCTGGTCGTAGCGGAGACGGGGCAGGGTGGCACGGAGCCAGACGTAGAAGTACAAGAAGACGACGGTCTTGCCGAAGAACCACAGGATGGGCCACAGCCAGCGGACCACGTGGGGGGCGGGCCCGTCCGGTCCCCCGAAGAACAGGGTCACGATGATCGCCGACATCGTGACGGTGTTCATGAACTCGGCCAGGTAGAACCACGCGAAGTCGATGGACGAGTACTCCAGGTTGTAGCCGCCCGACAGCTCCTCCTCGGCCTCGACCAGGTCGAACGGGGCCCGGGTCATCTCGGCGGTTATGGCGATCGAGAACAGCACGAAGGGGATCACCGCGG
>DASQQH010000255.1:0-2845 GCA_035643555.1 Acidimicrobiales bacterium
GGTGAGGTGGGGGTCCCCCGCATCCTGGCCCTGTTCCAGCGCCTGGGCATCCCGGCCACGTGGTTCATCCCCGGGCACTCCATGGAGACCTTCCCCGACCAGGTGAAGCTGATCGCCGACGCCGGCCACGAGATCGGCGCCCACGGGTACTCCCACGAGAACCCGGTGGCGATGACCCCCAAGCAGGAGCGGGACGTGCTCCTGCGGTCGATCGAGCTCATCGAGAAGGCGACCGGCCAGCGGCCGCGGGGCTATGTGGCCCCCTGGTGGGAGATGTCCAACTCGACGGCCGCGCTGTTGCTGGAGAACGGCTTCACCTACGACCACAGCCAGATGTACGACGACTTCCTGCCGTACTACGCCCGCTCCGGGGACACCTGGACCAAGATCGACTACACCAAGGAGGCCGAGGAGTGGATGAAGCCCCTCGTGCGGGGCGGCCCCCTCGACCTGGTCGAGATCAGCGCCAACTGGTATCTCGACGACCTGCCCCCCATGCTGTTCATCAAGAAGGCGCCCAACAGCCACGGCTTCGTGAACCCCCGCCACCTGGAGGAGATGTGGCGCGACCAGTTCGACTGGGTGTACCGGGAGCTCGACTACGCGGTGTTCCCCATCACGATCCACCCCGACGTCAGCGGTCGGCCCCAGGTGCTGTTGATGCTGGAGCGGCTCGTGGCGTACCTCTCCGGCCACGACGGCGTGAGCTGGGTCACCATGGAGGACGCCGCCAAGGACTTCCGGGCCCGCCAGCCCTTCGGCGGCTGAGGCGCCGGTCGAGGCGGCAGGGACGAGGGACGGGACCGTGTGTCTCCTCTGCTCCCACCTGGGTGGCGGCTCCCACTGGAGCGAGCAGGCCGGTGGGGAGGCGGCCCCCCGCCTGCGCCACCGCCGTGCCCGGCTCCTCGCCACGGTGCTCGGACCCCAGGGGCTGGTGGTCCACGACGACCTCCAGGGGGCGGCCTTCACCGTGGCCACCCGGACCGGGGCCGTTGAGGTCGTGGGGGACCTGGGGGAGCTGTGGGCGGCGGCCGAGCGCCTGACCGGCCGCCGCCTGGACCCCCTCGACCCGGACCTGGTGGCCTCGCTGGTCGACGACACGGCGGCCCACGATCCGACGACCCCCGGCCCCCCGACCTGATGGACGACAGGCGGCCACTCCTGGTGCTGGCCGGGTTCCTCGGCTCGGGCAAGACCACGTTCCTGCGCGCCCTGGTGCAGGACGCCACCGGGGGGTCGACGGCGGTGGTGGCCAACGAGTTCGGGGCGGTCGGCCTGGACGACCGCATCGCCGGGCTGGTCGTCGACGAGCCCCTGGCGGTGGTCGGGGGATGCGTGTGCTGCGCGAAGCGGTCCGAGCTGGTGGCCACCCTGCACCGCCTCCTCGACCTGGAGGCCCGGGACCTGCGGCCCCGGGCCGAGCGGATCGTGGTGGAGACCAGCGGCCTGGCCGATCCCGCGCCAGTCGTCGAGGCCGTGGTGGGCGACCCCATGCTCCGACACCAGCTCCGGGTGGCCGAGGTCGTGGTCACGGTGGATGCCGTCAACGGGTGGGACCAGCTCGACACCGAGGATCTCGCCCACCGCCAGGTGGTGGGGGCCGACCGCCTCCTCATCACCAAGGTCGACCTGGTCGATCCGTGCCGGGTGGGACGCCTGGCCGCTCGCCTGACCCGGCTCAACCCCCTGGTCAGCCCCGAGCCCGTCCGCCACGGCACGGTGCAGCCCGGGCCGGTCCCCCTGGGGGAGCTCGAGGGGGACGAGAAGGAGGCGCCACCGGCGGCCCCCGACGACGTCGTGGCGGTGACCGTCGACCTGGACCCGCCGGTGGACTGGCTGGCCTTCTCGGTGTGGCTCAGCATGCTGTGCCACGCCCGGGGCCGGGAGGTGCTCCGGATCAAGGGCCTCATGGACCTGGGCCCAGGAGGACCCGTGGCGGTGAACGGGGTCCAGGGGGTTATCCACGAACCCGAGCACCTCCCCGAGCTCCCCGCCGCCCGGTCCCAGCTGGTGGCGATCGTCCGTCCGTGGCTCGCGGACGCCCTGGAGCCCTCCCTGCGGGCCTTCCTCGCCCTGGGCTCCCCGGAGGAGGCTGGTGCCCGATGACCCCGACGGGGCGACCCCTGATCCGGATCCTCTCACTCGGGGGAACGATCGCCAGCCAGGGCGGCGCGGGTGCCCGAGGCGGGGTCCTGCCCAGCCTCACCGCCGACGACCTGGTCGGCGCGGTGCCCCGGCTGGAGCAGGTCGCCCGGATCGAGGCCAGCTCGGTCCGCCAGCTGGGATCCTCCGAACTCGGCCTCCTGGATTTGTCGGAGCTGGCGTCGAGCATCGAGGCGGCCTGGGACGACGACGCGGCCGGCGTCGTCGTCACCCAGGGGACCGACACCCTGGAGGAGACATCCTTCCTCCTGGACCTGGTCGTCACCTCGGACCGCCCGGTCGTGCTGACCGGGGCCATGCGCCACCCCACCCTCCCCGGCGCCGACGGACCGGCCAACCTGCTCGCCGCCGTGCAGGTGGCCGCCTCCCCGGCCAGCCGGGGACTGGGCGCCCTGGTGGTGCTCAACGACGAGATCCACGCGGCACGCTACGTCCGCAAGACCCACACCACGAGCCCGGCCACCTTCTCCTCCCAGGCGGCGGGGCCCCTCGGGTGGCTCACCGAGGGCGAGGTGCGCATCGCCGCCCACCCGTCCTCCCGCCCGCCACCCCTGCCCCGACCCACGACGGCCCCTCCGGTCGCCCTGGTCACGGTGGGCCTCGGCGACGACGGGCGGCTCGTCGCCGCCCTGGGCGAGCTCGGCTATCTGGGCCTGGTGGTGGAGGGCATGGGCGGCGGCCA
>DASQQH010000256.1:0-5891 GCA_035643555.1 Acidimicrobiales bacterium
CGAAATCTCTGGCCCAAGGCGACGATCGCGTCGGATCGCGACCGGCGGGGTCCTCTCAAGGCCCCTTGCCGACCAGCCAACTAGGCGGCGGGGAGCTGGGCGGCCAGGGCCCCGAGGCCGGTGACCACCAGGTCGGGGGGCGGGGCGAAGGGGTAGGAGAAGGAGGGGCGCCGGTCGACCTTGGCCACCCGCAGGCCGGCGGCCTTGGCCCCCGCGCAGTCGAAGGGGTTGCCCGACACCAGCCAGACGTCACCCGGAGCTCGCCCGAGGCGCGCCGCCGCGTGGTGGTAGACGCTGGGCGCAGGCTTGAACGCCCCGACCTCGTCAACGCTGATCAGGGTGGTGAACCGGTGGGCGATGCCGGTGTCGGCCACGATGGCGGCGAGGGCGGCGGGGGCCCCGTTGGAGAAGACGGCGAGCTCGAAGCCGGCGGCCGCCAGCCGGTCGAGGGCGTCGGCGACGTCGGGGAACAGCACGGGGGCCGCGCCGAGGACCCGGTCCTGTTGGTCGCCGGTCATGGCAAGGCCCCGCTCGTCGAGGGCCACCTCCAGGGCGTAGGCGCTCACCGCCGACCAGTCCTGGTAGCGGTCCATCACCGTGAGCAGCCAGGAGATCTCCAGCTGGTGGCGGCGCCAGGCGCCGGCCAGCGCCTCGGGTTCGTCGGTGACCGCCCCCAGGGCCTCGGCCGCGCCGGCGGGGTCGGCCAGGGTGCCGAACATGTCGAAGGCCACGGCCGTGGTCGTCATCTGCGCCTCCCGGTGGTCACGGACCCCGCCCTGGGGTCGCCTCGGCCCCGATCCTGTCGCCGGGTGCCAGGCGGTGCCCACCCGGCGACGACCTCGTGGTCCCGGAGCGGCCCGACGGTGAGCCCCCTGGCCTGCACCAGGTCGGCGAGCCCGGGGAGGGCGCCCAGGGCCGAGCGCCAGGCGCCGGGCGCCGAGGTGCAGTCGGAGTCGTGGAGCAGCGCCGTGGCTCCCCCGTGCAGGTCCCGGGCCAGGTCGGCCACCACCGTCTCGGCGCTCGCCTCGGCCCGCCAGTCCCGGCCCCAGGCCGACCACAGCACCAGGCGGAGGTCGAGGTGGCGGGCGGCCCACCACCCCGGGCCCGAGATGACCCCGTAGGGGGGGCGGTGCCAGACCGGGACCCGGCCGGTCAGCGAGGAGAGGACGTCCCGGCCCCGGGCCAGGTCGGCGGCGACCGCCCGAGGGGTGCGGGCCAGGTGGGTGCGGTGGGTGTGGCCGTGGAGGGCGATCTCGTGGCCGGCGGCGGCAACCTCGGCCGCCAGGCCGGGGGCGGCGGCGGCCATCGAGCCGAGCATGAAGAACGTGGCGCGCCACCCGAGCCCGGCCAGGGCGTCGAGGAAGGCCGGGGTCGACCCCGGGTCCGGCCCGTCGTCGAAGGTGAGGGCCACGTGGCCGGGAGCGCCGATCCCGGCAAGGGAGGGCGCCAGCCACCGGCGGGGGGGCAGCGAGGTCAACGCCGGACCGGCGTGGGCGGCGGTGACCAGCGCCGCTGCCGACCCGATGGCGGCCAGGGCGGGGTGTGCGCTCACGTCGGCCACAGCGAGGACAGCGGGGCGACGATGATCCCCCGGGTGGCCAGGGCCAGGTGCAGGGTGGCGATCACCCGGGTGACCTGGGCGCCGGTGGCGTGCTCGGCGTCCACCACATAGACCCCTCCCCGGTGCAGGCCGGAGCCGGCCCGGGGCCCGCGGATGGGGACCTGGGCCCCCCGGACGATGCGCTCGTCCAGGGAGCTGGCGAAGGCCAGGTCGGTCCCGCTCACCTGGGGACCGGGCACGTAGAGGGCGGGGCGTCGTCCGGTGGCCCTGGTGATGGCCTCGGCCGAGGACGTGACGTTGTCGCCCGGGGCGAGGACGTGGAGGTCCTCCTCGGGCCGCCACCCCCCGTTCGCCACGGTCACGCCGGCCGCCGCCAGACGGCGGACGTCGCCGGGACGGGCCGCCGCCAGGCGGCCCTCCACCACGGCGGTGACGTGGTCCCGGGCCAGGAGCCTGGCGAGGCCGGGGCCGATCGGCGTGGCCGGGCCCAGGCGGACGGCCAGGTAGGCCACCCTGGCGTCGGGGACCGGCTTGGCCTGGTCCAGCCCGGCGGCGGTGGCGGCGTCGGCCCCGATGTTGAGCCCGGAGTAGGCGGCGGCGGCGGCCAGGGCCACCGCCGCCGCCCGGACGAGGACGGGGGAGGTCCTGGGCAGGGGGGCAGGTGCACACGACCGGGCCAGCTCCGACACGTCGGTGGCGGCGTCCCCCCGGAACAGGGTGGGTCCCGGGGGGACCGGCGCGGCGACGGCCCGGTCGAGGGCGGCGACCAGCCCGGTCGGACCGGCGGCGAGGGGCGCCACCCCCGCCCGCTCCATGTCCAGGGCGTTCTGGCGCCCGTGGCCGGGGATTGGCCGGAAGGTGACCACCGGGAGGCCGGCGGCCAGGGCCTCCATGCAGGTGAGGCCGCCGGCGTTCTGCACCAGGACGTCGCTGGCGGCCATCAGGGTGGGCATGGCATCGGTCCACCCGAGGGCGATCCCCCCCTTCCGCTGGGCCAGGCGCCGTCGCAGTCGCTCGTTCCGGCCGCAGACGGCGACGGGCAGGTAGCGCCCGGTGGCGACCAGGCTGTCGAAGGTCGCCTCGAGCTCGCCCACCCCCCAGGAGCCCGCCACGACCAGGGCGATGCGGCCCTCGGCGGGCAGGCCCAGGGCCTCCCGGGCCCGGGCCCGATCGGGGAGCGCGGTCCGGAACCGGCTGTCCACCAGGGGCCCCGGCGCCCGGGCCGGGCGACCGGTGGCCCGGGCGGCCTGGTCGGCGGCCTGGTCGTGGACGCACAGGTTGAGGTCGTTGCCCCGGTGCACCCAGAGGGGATGGACGGCGAAGTCGGTGACGAAGGTCGCCGTGGGGACCGGGAGGCCGTGCCAGCGGCGCCGTCGGAGGCGGCCCAGCACCACCGACGCCAACGGGTAGGTCGCCACCACCGCCGTGGCCCCCCCGGCCCACCGGCGGATCCGGCGCCCGAACACCAGGGTGAGCACCCCCGCCAGGGGGGCGCACAGCACGGGGCCGAGGAACCACAGCCGGTAGGCGGCCTCGTAGGCCCACGGCGTGGCCCGCAGCCACAGCTCGTAGACGGCCTTCATGAGCCGGCCCACCACCGGCGCCGCGTCGAGGAAGTCGACCGTGTGGGTCGCCACCCCGCGGGCCTCCAGCCGCCGGCACAACTCTGCCGCCGCGCCATCGTGCCCAGCTCCCATCCTCGCCGAGATGACGAGGACCCGTCCCGCCACGGGTGCACAACCTATCGTCGTGGGACGATGGCCATCGTCGCCGCCCTGCTGGCGGCCCTGTTGTTCGCCCTGGCCTCGGTGCTCCAGCACCGCAGCGCCCGCCAGGAGTCCCACGAGCACGGCATGCGGGTGGGCCTCCTGGCGCGCCTGGCGGTCCGCCCGGTGTGGCTGGTGGGGATCCTGGCGGACGCAGCCGCCCTGGCCCTCCAGTTCCTCGCGCTGGCCCAGGGGTCCCTGGCCCTGGTGCAGCCCCTGCTGGTGAGCGGGCTGCTGTTCGCCCTGCCGCTGTCGGCGGCGATCAACCGCCACCGGCTCCGGGGCGCCGACTGGGCGGGGGCCCTGGCGACGGTGGCCGGGCTGGCCCTGTTCCTGGTCTCGGCCGACGTCAGCCCCGGGGTGACCCAGACCAGCCTGCTCACCTGGGGGGTCGTCCTGGCCGCCACGCTGGTCCCGGCAGGGGTGCTGGTGGGCCTGGCGGGCCCGGGGCCGAGCGTCCGTCGGGCGGTCCTGTTGGCGGCCGCCACCGGCCTCGCCTACGGCCTGTGCGCGGCGCTGATCAAGGCCACCGCCGGCCTCCTGTCCCAGGGGGTGGTGGCCGTCCTGGTCGCCTGGCAGCCCTACGCCCTGGTGGCGATCGGGGCCGGCAGCCTCCTCGTCGGCCAGAGCGCCTTCCAGGCCGCGCCGCTGCGGGCCTCGCTGCCCATCCTCACGGTCCTGGATCCGGTGGTGAGCATCGTGATCGGGACCCTGGCCTTCGACGAGGACCTGTCGGGGGGGGCGGTGCGCCTGGCCCTGGAGGTGCTCGGCCTGGTCGTGCTGACCGTGGGGGTCGTGGTCCTGGCCAGGTCACCGTTGGTGAGCGGGGAGACACAGGACGAGGGGGGGCGGGGGTCCACCGCCGACCACGGGCTCGCTGGGGGCGAGGGGGCCGGCGGGCCCGGAGGCCCATGACCGGCTCCCAGGTGGTGGCCGTCGAGTGCGGGCGCGGCCCGGTGGTGGTGCTGGTGCACGGCCAACCCGGCCGCGGCGACGACTGGGCCCCGGTGGCCGGCCTGCTGGCCGAGGGGCACCGGGTGATCGTCCCGGACCGTCCGGGGTGGGGGGCGACGGGTGGGGCGGGCCAGGGCCTCGCCGGGAACGCCGAGGCCCTGGTCGGGTTGCTCGCCGAGCGTGGCGCGCTCCCGGCGACCGTCGTGGGGCACAGCTTCGGCGGCGGCGTGGCCCTGGCCCTGGCCCGACGGCACCCCGAGGCGGTGCGCTCCCTGGTGCTGGTCGCCTCCGTGGGGACCGGCACGGCCCTGGGGGTCATCGACCGGCTGCTCGCCGCCGCCGCCGGCACCTCCCAGGCAGGGCGGGCCGCCTGGGGGGCGGCCCGGGGGCTCGGCGCTCGTCCGTGGAGCCGCCTTGTGCCACCCCTCGGTCGCCCACCGGCCCGGCTGCCGGCCCGGTGGGCGACCTTCGGGGTGGAGCAACGGGCACTGCTGGTGGAGACCCCCTCACTGGAGGCGGCGCTGCCGACGCTGTCGGTGCCCACGGCGGTGGTGGCCGGCCAACGGGACCGGATCGTGCCGCCCCGGGCGGCCCGGGACCTGTCGGCGGCCATCCCGGGCGCCGAGCTGGTGTGGGTGGGCGCCGCCGGCCACCGGCTCCCCCGCCTGGCGCCGGCCGCCCTGGCGGCGGTGATCCACCGCTACGCGGGGGACTTCGGGCGTCGGGACGATTCGGAGGTGTGAGAACCGGGCCGAGTGGGAATTTCTGAGCGGGGCATGGCGACAGAGGGGAGTCGTCACTGTCCGGTAACAATCAACGGTCCCGTGGGGCTGTGCCGGTGCCGTCAGGCGCTTGCGCAGCTGGCATCCCAGCCCGGGGGGGATGCAATGGGGTCGCGGTGCCGGTGTGGACCAGGCTAGGGCAGCTACGCCGGAGGAGTACGTGGAGTCGGTTCGACAGGGAACATGGGATGTCGAGAAGTGGCGGGCGCACGCAGCATGTCGGGATGTGGATCCGGACTTGTTCTTCCCCGTGGGTGTGACCGGGCCGGCGGAGGTCCAGATTGCCACCGCCAAGTCGGTCTGTCGCAACTGCGTGGTCCGCGAGGACTGTCTCGAGTTCGCCGTGCAGACCAACCAGGAGTACGGCGTCTGGGGCGGCACCAGCGAGGAGGAGCGGCGGGCCATCCGCCGGGCCCGGCGGGCGGCGCGCCTGGCCCAGGCCTCCTGAACCGCCCGCCTGGCGGCGCCCCGGTCTCCCGCCAGGCGGGGTGATCAGGGCGGCCGCCATGTCATCCCCAGGGCGTCGAGGTCCTCGGGGCGGTCGGTGTCGGCGAAGGTGGCCGGGCTGGCCACCTCCTGCCAGTCGGCCGGGTGGAGCCAGGTGACCGGGGTGGCGCCCAGCAGGGCCCGAAGGCTCCGGTGGCCCTCGCCGGCCAGCGTGTCGGCGGCCCGGAGGGCGGTCGGGGACAGGCGGGCGCACAAGGGCTGGGGATGGCTGTCGACGACGGGTACCACGCTGGCCGCCCCCGGCCACCCGGCGATCAGCCGGAGGAGCGCCTCGTCCACCAGCGGGAGGTCGCAGGCGAGGAGGATGTCAGGGCCGTGGTG
>DASQQH010000257.1:0-2127 GCA_035643555.1 Acidimicrobiales bacterium
ACCGGCCTGGTTCTTCGCCAGCTACGAGGCGCCCTCGGCACCCCCCCTCCCCTCGCTCGCCAACCCGGCCCAGGTCGCCGCGGCCAGGGCGGCGCTCGGGTGCGGGGCCCTGCACCAGATCACCGAGGCCACCACCGCCCCTCTCACCCTGGGCCGGTTCGTCTCCAACTTCTTCCACGCCTGGGACCTGTCGCACGTGAAGGTGGACCCCAACCCCTTCAACGCCGAACGCCAGATGTGCGGATGAGCGGCTGCTGGGGAGGAGGTGAGGGGGGTCAGACCGATGTGCTGCGACGCTGACCGGTCCCACGGTGCCCGGCGGCACCGGCCGACGGATCGACGGGCGATCCGGACGGTCCCCTCGGGCGCACGAGCCCCAGGGGACCGTCGGACCTCCACCAGGACCCCGCTCGCGGTCCGCCCCGGGGACTCGGCCCTGTGCCTCCCCGGCCCACGCCACAACGATCGTGGAGACCGACACCTGCCGCCACGGCCGTCCGGTGACGGGACGCGACCGGTGGGCGCCGGAAGTCCCCGACCGCGAACCAGGGGGTATGGTGAGCTGTCGCACTGACCGCCGGGCCCCGCGGCGCACCCGGGTGCCTGTGGGTCTGCTGCTCTTTCTGCTCGTCGCCGCCGTCTACGGATTCACGACCTCGGGCGAAGTGCAGATCATCGACGTGCTGCAGACCGTGGCGGTGGCCGAGAACCTCGTGCGTCACGGAAGCTTCGCCATACCACACTTCCAGGTCTGGTCGGGTGGGGGAGCGGTCATCGGCGTCGGGGGCCAGCATTTTGCGCCCCACGGCATCGGTCTGTCCCTGCTGTACGCGCCCATCGTCGCTCTCCTCGACGTTCTCTACGGGATCCCCCACCCGGCACTCGCATTGTTCTCCACGTCCTTCGTCGACCCGTTCCTGGGCGCGGTGGGGGTGGTGGCGGCGTATGGGGTGGCCCGGGACCTGGACATCGGGGAAGCGCCAGCGGCAGGCATGGCGCTCTTGTTCGCGTTCTCCACCATCCAGTGGGCGTATGCCCATGTTGCGTTCGATGCGGTACCCAGTGAGACGTTCCTGTTGCTCGGAGTCTGGTGTCTCCACCGAGCGACCGTCGTTGACCGGGCAAAGGGCCTGTGGCTGGTCGGATCCGGAGCATCGTTGGGGTTCTCCCTGTTGATCAGAATCCAGATGGCCCTGGCTCTGCCGTTCCTGCTGGGGTATCTGGCCGTCAAACTGTGGCCACGGGGCAGGGAACGTGGGATCCGGGAGCCGGTCATGCGTGCGGTCTCCTGGGGGCTGCCGATAGCGGCGGCCCTGGTCGTGGTGGCGTGGTTCAATCAGGTCCGCTTCGGAAGCATCTTCGACAACGGTCACGCCGCCGACCCCAACACCGCTCTCAATGTCCCGATCTTGACAGGCTTGCATGGACTGTTGGCGAGCCCTGGAAAGAGCATTTTCCTGTTCGCGCCGCCACTTGTCGTGGGCCTGGCCGGGTTGTGCTGGCTCCTGAGGCGGCAGCGGGCCCTTGGTGCCGCGATCGCCGGCATCCTGGTCACGAACCTGTTGTTGAACGCGAAGCTCCACAACTGGGCGGGAGACTTGGCCTGGGGCCCGCGCTTCCTTGTCCCGTTCATGGGTCTCGCCATCATTCCCGCGGCATTCGTATTGACACGGTGGAGGACGTTACCGTGGACCTGGCGTGCCGGCGTGGTGGTGGCTGGTGTCGCCGGGTTCGCGGTGCAAGTGCTGGCGAACGTGTTCAATTACGTGGCGGTTGACCTGGCCTGGAAGGTGAGCGTACCTCCTGGCCCCTCCTACTATTGGAGTCTCAGTCGCTCCCAACTGGCTCTGACCCTGCGAAGCGCGCTGCAAACCATACATGGAAAAAGCCCGTATGGCCACGTGGCGGCGGGCGGGATCACCGGTGTTCCCCCGGGCCCCCTTCCCCACGTCGATTTCTGGTGGGTCCTGCTCAGGGACCGCTATGACCACGTATCCGCCGTTGCCGCGGTGGGCGCTGTCATGGTCGTGGTGATGCTCGGTTCCACCATGGTGCTGGTCCGCCGCCTCGCCGGGGTGGGGGTGGTGAGCCTCGACGCGGGGGTGGTCACCGGTCCCCCGGGTGGCG
>DASQQH010000258.1:0-2271 GCA_035643555.1 Acidimicrobiales bacterium
ACACCTCGCCAGGCGTCCGCTACCCCGTCCTCGGCGCCCTCTACCACCCCCCCGGGGGGATCATCCGCCACGACGCCGTCAACTGGGGCTACGCCCGGGCGGCCGACGCCCTGGGCGTGGAGATCCACCAGCAGACCGAGGTCACCGGCATCGACGTGGCCGCCAACCGGGTCACGGGGGTCACCACCACCCGGGGCCGTATCGCCACCCCCGTGGTGGTCAACGCCACGGCGGGGTGGGCCTCGCTGATCTCGGACATGGTGGGGGTGGCCATGCCGGTCATCACCCACCCCCTGCAGGCGGCGGTCACCGAGCCGGTGAAGCCCTTCCTGCATGCGGTGGTCGTCTCGGGGACCCTCCACGTGTACGTGAGCCAGACCGACCGGGGGGAGCTGGTCTTCGGTGCCAGCACCGACCCGTACGCCTCCTACTCCATGCGGGGGAGCCTCTCCTTCACCGAGGAGCTGGCGGCACATGTGCTGGAGCTCATGCCGGCCATCTCCCGGCTCCGGCTGCTGCGCCAGTGGTCCGGGTTGTGCGACATGACCCCGGACTTCTCCCCGATCATGGGCCTCACCCCCGTCGAGGGGTTCCTCGTCGACGTGGGCTGGGGCACCTACGGGTTCAAGGCCGGGCCGGCGGCGGGGGAGGCCATGGCCGAGGTCGTGGCCACGGGCAAGGTCCCCGACCTGATCGGCGCCTTCGACCTGGCCCGGTTCCCCGAGGGGCGCCTGGTGGGGGAGAAGGGCGCTGCGGCGGTCGGGCACTAGTGGTACCGGCGATGCCTGGAGGGCTCTGTTGATCCTCATCCCCTGCCCCCACTGCGGGGCGCGCAACGTGTCCGAGTTCGCCTACAAGGGCGAGGACCGCACCCGCCCGGATCCGGGCGAGGCCACCCCCGAGGCCTGGCGGGCCTACCTGTACAACCACGCCAACCCGGCGGGGTGGGTGACCGAGACCTGGTACCACCGGGCCGGGTGCCGGCGGTTCTTCACCTTGCGCCGCCACACCGTCTCCAACGAGGCGGCGGGCCCGGGGGTCCCCGCCGGAGGGCCCCGGTGAGGGCCCGGGCGGTCACCCACCGGGCCGGCCCCCAGCCCGGCGAGGTGCTCGATCGGAGCGCCTCGTTCACCTTCACCTGGGACGGGGAGGCCTACCAGGCCCACCCGGGCGACACGATCGTCTCGGCCCTGGCGGCGGCGGGGGTGCGGGTCTTCTCCCGCAGCTTCAAGTACCACCGCCCCCGGGGGATCCTCACGGCCACCTTCCACGACCCGTCCTGCACGGTCCAGGTGGGAGACGAGCCCAACGTGCGGGGCGCCCACCGCCTGGTGGAGGAGGGCATGGCCGTCTCCCCCCAGAACGCCTGGCCCTCCCTGCGCCTGGACGCCAAGGCCGCCAACCAGGCCGTCGGGCGGTTCCTCTCGGCCGGGTTCTACTACAAGACCTTCATGGCGCCCCGGGCCCTGTGGCCCGCCTACCAGGGCGTGCTCAAGCGCTTCTCCTCGGGCGGGCGCCTGCCCGAGGGGAGCCCCCATGGCTACTACGACAAGGCCTACGCCCACCCTGAGGTCCTGGTGGCCGGCGGGGGACCGGCGGGGATGGCCGCGGCCGTCGCCGCCGCCCGGTCGGGCGCCCGGGTCATGCTGGTGGAGGAGGAGTACGACCTGGGCGGCCACCTCCGCTACGGGGGGGACGCCACCCTCCCGGCCCTTGCCGCCCTGCGGGCCGAGGTGGCCGGCGAGGAGCGCATTACGGTCCTCACCAACGCCGTGGTGACCGGACGCTACGACGACAACTGGGTGGCGGTCATGGCCCGGGGGGCCCCGGGGGCCCCCGTCGGCACCGGCCCGGGGGGTGTCCCGGTGGCCGAGCGCCTGATCAAGGCCCGGGCGGGGACCCTGGTCGTGGCCCCCGGGCTCATCGAGCGCCCCTATGTCTTCGAGGGCAACGACCGCCCCGGGGTGATGTTGGCGACGGCGGTGCGCCGTCTCATCAACCTCCACGCCGTGGTGCCGGGCCAGGTGGCCGTGGTGGTGTCGGCCAACCCTGAGGGGGACCAGGTCGTGGCCGACCTGGAGCGGGTGGGGGTCCGGGTCGCCCGGGTGGTGGACGCCCGCCGGGGCGGGGACGTGGTCCGGGCCCTGGGCGGGAGGGGGCGCCGGGCCCTGCGGGCCGTGGAGCTCGCCGACGGGTCGGTGGTGGACTGCGACCTGCTGGTGTGCGCCATGGGGTGGACCGCGCCCACCTCGCTGCTCAACATGGCCGGCG
>DASQQH010000259.1:0-5212 GCA_035643555.1 Acidimicrobiales bacterium
GCCTTTGGCGAAACTGCCACTGGCCAAGGGGATACGGAACCCGTCAAGCCGCTTGAGACACTGTCTTGTCAGAAGTTCTGTGCGACTCCCGGGTGGGCTCATTGATCCAGACCATCGACGCCTCAGCCCGGCTGCTGGCCGCCGATTCGTGCCGAGGGGAGAACGACCGCACCGCCGGCTTCCGCGACAAGGGTCGCGCCGCCGGATCCGAGTTCATCGACCGCGGCGTGACGGCCGCCGACCACCGGGCCGAGCAGCAGACCCAACGGTGGGACCGGGCCCGCAATCCCCCACGGAGGTGGGTGGCGCTCCGCGCCGGCATGAGGGCCGAGCGCGCACGATCCCCGCCCGCCGGGGGACGGCGCCCGGCTGGGTGAGGTCATCGTGTCCCCACGATCGCTCTCGCCCTGGCGACCGCGGTGCCGGACGGCGCTGTGGCCGGTCGTGGCCCTCGACCTCGCGCCGACGACGCCGAGCCCTCCACCCCAGGCCGAGGGGGTCCGGGGTTGATCGAGCCTTCATTGCCGGCCACGGGGCCCTCACCCCCGGCTCGCCCCCGCGGGACCCTTCGGGAAGGTGCCAGGTGAGGTGATCCTCGGTGGGTCGTAGGAGTCGTCCCGCTCGGAGATGACGGTGTGCCACGCCCCCTGTTCCCGGTCGCGGATCACGACCCCAGTCCTCGGCGTGCCGCGCTGACGTCCAACGTTCCGTCTCCGTCATCCACGAACCCCCGCCAGCGATCGGCGATGGCGTTCGCCACCGGCGTGGACCCATCTGGGGGCCGCCTCGGCCACGAGGTCGAGGTCCTTGAGGGCCCATTGAAGAGAGAACTCGGCGTTGTCGTCCTGCGCCTGCATCTTCGCCAACTTGGCGGCGGCGTACGGCGAGACGAGCGGGCTCCCGGCAATGGCGCTCGCCAGCGTGGTGCCGGAGATGCCGAGTCCGACGGCCAGTGCGGACACTTCTGCCACCGCCTCCACTTCGAAGGCGAGCCAGGTGTTCAGCACCAGTTTCATCCGGCTTCCGGCACCGGCGGGACCGAGCCATAGCGTTCGGCGCCCGAGAGCCGACAGGACCGGGCCCAGGGCGTCGGCGGCCTACCCTGGTCCGGAGCCCAGCAGGAGCAGCTCACCACGCTCTGCGGGAGCCTTGCTTCCGGACACGGGGACGTCGACGAACATGACGTCGGGACGACGGTCGCGTACGGCGGCATCGAGGGAAAGCGTCGCCGCCACGCCGATGGTGCCCATCTGAGCCAGGACGGCCTCCTGCTCCATGCCCTCGAGCACACCACCGTCGAGGATGACCTCAGTGACGGCGGCAGCAGTCGGCAGCACGGCCAGGACCACCGGCGCACCCGAGACCGCTCGTCGGGAATCGCTCGTCACCTCGGCCCCGGCAGCAGCAAGGGCCCTGAGTGGCTCGGGGTCCCGGTTCCAGACCCACACGGGGTGCCCCTGGCCAAGGAGACGTCGAACCATGGCCGAGCCCATGGTGCCGGCGCCAATCACTGCGACGATCGCGTGTTCCATTGTTCAGCCCTCCGGCATGGCTCGGGCGATGGGCCCTAAACCAGAACGGCATCCACCACGGCCCGCTCGATGCGTTCGAGCCAGGCACCGTCGAGCTGAAGATCCGCGGCGCCCACCGCCTCGCTGACGTGGTTGGGGTCACGGGTCCCGACGATTGCCACGTCCACGGCGGGGTTGGACGGGACCCAGGCGGTGGCCAGCTGGCCGAGCGACACCACGAGGTCGATGGCGATCTTCCCGAGCTCGTCCCCGACGGCCAGGTTCTGGCGGCAGCGCCCGCCGTGGAACTCGGCGCTCGAAGCCCGCCGATCACCGGGGGCGAACCGAGTCTCCTCCCGTAGGTGCCCGCCGAGCAGGCCGTGTGCGAGTGGGCCGTACGCCAGGACGCCACTGTCGTGCGCCGCCGCAGAGGGCAGGGTCTGCTCTTCGATGACCCGCTGGAACAGGTGATACGGGGGCTGGAGCGTCTCGACAGGCAGAACGCTGCTGAAGGCCTCCATCTGGGATGCATGCCCTATGCACCGCCTGCCCGACGAGGATCGCTGTCGCGAAGCCGCTGCTCAGCGCCCGCGTGCGCGGCGATCGCCTGCGTAGGGCTGCATAGGGCAAGGTTGATCAGGTCCCGAGAAAAAGCCCCGAGAAACCCCGATCTTCGACCTCGGCCCGGACGCGGAACCGCTGGTCAGCGGCCTGTGCCCTGTGCACGAGACCGGCTGACCAGCGCTTCGATAGTGGCGGGGGGAGGATTTGAACCTCCGACCTTCGGGTTATGAGCCCGACGAGCTACCAGACTGCTCCACCCCGCGGCGTGTGATCGCCAGCCTAGCAGCGGCCTCCGAGGATCCGCCAGGCCGCCGTCAGGCACCGGCGGTGGTGGCGGTGGTCGAGGCGTGGTTGCCCCCCGCCGGACCCTGGCTCGGCGGCCCGGCCCCCGTTTCCAGCTGCTGGGCCTGGTCCAGGAGCTGCTGGGCCACCCCCACCTCGTGCTGATAGCCCGACAGGTCCTGCTGACCCAGGTCGGCCTGGGCCTGGGCCAGGGCGGCATTGGCCTGCTCGATGAGCGCCGCCACCGCCGGGGAGGCCCCCTGGGCACCGACCGAGACCCCCCCGAGGGCGGCTCCCGGGGGGGCGAGCCCGGTCACCGGCGCCCCCAGCACGCCCGCCACCGCCCCGGCCAGGGTGGGGGCCATGGCCGAGCGGTCGGCATAGAACACGATCACCCGCTGGAGCTGGGGCAGGGGATCGTGCTTGGACTGGACGTAGACCGGCCGGACGAAGAGGAGCGCCTGCCCCACCGGGACCATGGTGAAGGGGCCGAGGAACGCCTCGGCGCCGTGCTGGTCCAACCGGCCGAGGGCGGCGGTGATGCTCGCGTTCTGCTGGATCTGGGCGTCGACCAGGCTCGGGCCGCTGTACTGCTGGCCACGGGGGGTCGCGTAGGCCTCGAGCTGGCCGTCGCCGTAGCGGCCGGGGGTGCACCGCGCCGCCAGGAACCCCGTCAGGTTCTGCTGAGCACCCTGGGGCGAGGAGGCCACGTAGGGCTCGGTCAGGTTGAAGGTGAGCGACGGGTCACCGGGGAGGCGGGACACCTGGTAGGAGGGAGCCATCGGGGAGGCGCCGGGACCCGAGGTCGGGGGGCTCGGCTTGCCGCCCTTCCCGGCACCGAGCGGCCCCATGCCGGGATCCTGGGCCAGGGACCAGGCGTCGGCGCCGTTGTAGAAGCCGGCTGGGTCCGTGGTGTGGTAGCGGGCGTACATGGCCGCCTGCACCGTAAAGAGGTCCCGCGCGTACCGCAGGTGGGACCGGAGGTCCTCGGGCATTGCCGAGGCCGGCGTGAACAGCCGGGGAAAGGCCTGCTCCCAGGCCTGGATGATCGGATCGTGTGGATCGACCACATAGAAGGTCGTCTTGCCGCTGTAGGCGTCGACCACCACCTTCACCGAGTTCCGGACGTAGTTGAAGGGCGCGGCCAGGCCGCTCGTGGGCGGGAGCGCGGCGGTGTCGGCCTGCTGGGCATAGGGATAGTGCCTGGTCGTCGTGTATGCGTCGAGGACGTAGACGAGGCGGCCATTGGCCACCACGGGGTAGGGACGGGAGTCGTAGGCGAGGAACGGAGCGAGCTTCTGGGCCCGGGCCCGGACGTCGCGCTCGAAGATGAACCGCGACTGGGGGCCGATGAGGTTGGAGACCAGGGGATTGATGCTCCCGAAGCGCACGGCGAAGGCCGCCCGACGTACCAGGCCGCCGGCCGGAACCCCCCCGGTCCCCTGGTAATGGCCCTCGACGCTCTGGCCGGTGGCGGGGTTCTGGTAGTCGAGCTCGGGCTCGGCGGTGTTGGCCACGACGTAGCCGGGGAGCCCGGTGCCGAAGTACACCCCCGGTTGGCGGATCACGGGGCTGCCCGGCGACGAGGTCGGGGGGACGCCCCGGATCACAAAGGATGGATTGCCCGCCACCGTGGCCCTGTTGGCCGGCGCCAGCACGGCGCCGTACCCGTGGGTGTACTGGAGGTGCTGGTTGACCCAGGACCCACCTGGATGCCCCGTTCGGAGCTGGCGCACGCCGAGCAGGGTGGGGGTGAGGGTCCCTCCCACGTTGTACCGGTCCAGCCCCAGGGTGGCCACCTGGTAGTAGGCGCGCAGCGCCTGGAGCCGGTTGAAGGGGACCTGGGCCGAGCGAGGGGTCCACAGGCGGACGTCCTTCAGGGTGGCGAGGTCCCCCGCGGCGTGCCTGGCGGTGAGCCCGGTCGAGTCGGCGAAGGGCGTCGCCTTGACGTGGTCGATCCCCATCGCCACCCGGGTGGCCCTGATGTTGCGCCGGAGGTAGGGGGTCTCGGCGGCCAGCTGGGACGGGTTCACCGTGAAGGCCTGGACGGTCGCCGGGTAGATCATCCCCACCACGACCGCCACCAGGCCCCACAGGGTGACCCCGATCACGGGGAGCACCCAGCCCTTGCGCACCAGATTGACCACGAACATGGCCCCACAGACCAGGGACACGAAGATCAGCAGCGTCAGGGCGGGGAGGGTGGCGTGCACGGCGGTGTAGAAGGCCCCCTCGTGGTGGCCGTGCCCCGAGAACTCCAGCTGGTAGCGGGCCAGGTAGTAGCCCGCGGCCTTGATCAGCGCCACCAGGGCGAGCAGGAGGGAGAGATGCGCCTTCACCCGCGGGCTGATGCGTTCCCCCGGCCCCTGCACGCGGATGCCGCCATTCAGGTAATGGGCGACCGCGATGAGGACGGCCACCACGATCGCGGCCACGAAGGCCCAGCCGGCCACGAACGACAGGAACGGCAACGTGAAGACGAAGAAGGCGATGTTCTTGTGGAAGAGGGGATCCTGGCCGGGAAAGGCGACGGCATTCCTGAGGAGGATCCAATGCCGCCACTGGGTGGAGGCGCTGGCGCCCACCAGGAGGCCCAGGACCGCGGACAACAGGGCCCGGACCATGAGCGGCCGGCGCCCCACCACCGACCGGTAGCGACGCACCAGCTCGTTCTCGGGGCCCAGGGCGTCCAGGGGCGGGGCGACGTGGTCGACCACGGCCAGGTTCACCCACATCATGGCGAAGACGGCGCTGGAGAAGACCAGGACCAGGGAGACCTTGGTCGTCAGCACGTGAGACCAGAGCTGGCCCTGGCCGAGCGACGTGAACCACAGCCGGTCGGTGAAGAAGACGGC
>DASQQH010000260.1:0-4038 GCA_035643555.1 Acidimicrobiales bacterium
GGTGCCGGGGCGCAGGACAGACCATCACCTCCCCCTGTCCGGACTGCCGGGGCGAGGGACGTCGCACCGAGGAGCGCACCTGGAGCGTCGACATCCCCGCCGGGGTGGACGACGGGTCCACCCTGCGGCTCCCGGGGCGGGGCCCCGCGGGGTCCCGGGGTAGCCCGGCGGGCGACCTCTACGTCCACCTCCGGGTCCAGCCCCATCCCCACCTGCGCCGTGACGGCTACGACCTCGTCCACGTCCTGCACCTGGCCATGACCCAGGCGGCGCTGGGGACCGAGCTGTCCATCGAGACCCTGGACGGGGAGCACGAGCTGGCCGTCCCCGCCGGGACCCAGAACGGTCGCACGTTCCGGCTGCGAGGCCTGGGGGTTCCCCACGTCCGGGCCCGGGGACGGGGGGATCTGATCGTCGAGGTCGTGGTCGACACGCCGGTGAGCCTCACCCACGAGCAGGAGGACCTGTTGCGCCAGCTCGCCGCACAGCGGGAGGAGGAGGTGGCCCCTCCCGACAGCGGCTTCCTCCACCGCATCCGCTCCGCGTTTCGCTGAGCGGGCCCGTGGCGGGCCTCCTTCCGTCACCGGGTACCGGGTCCCCGGACCCCTTCCTGGTCGACTCGGCGGCCCACGTCTTCGTCACCGACCTGGACGCGCCGGTCCCCGACGGGGAGGACGGTCGTCATCTGAGCCGGGTGCTGCGGCTGCGACCGGGGGAGCCGGTGACCGCCTCGGACGGCGCGGGGAGGTGGCGGCGGTGCCGGTGGCGGGGGGCCGGCCGGGTCGATCTGGTGACCGACGGGCCGGTCGTGGTCCAGCCCCGGCCAGCCCCGGCCGTGACCGTGGGGTTCTCCCTCGTGAAGGGGGACCGACCCGAACGCGTGGTCCGCCAACTCACCGAGCTCGGCGTGGACCGGGTGGTGCCCCTGGCCACCGCCCGCTCCGTGGTCCGCTGGGAGGGGGAGCGGGGACGCCAGCACCTGGCCAGGCTGCGGCGGGTCTCCCGCGAGGCGGCGATGCAGGCCCGGCTGGCCTGGCTGCCCGAGGTGACCGACGTGGGTGGGGTGGACCAGGTGGCCCGCGAGTCGGCCCCGGCGGCTGGCGCCGCCCTGGCCCGCCCGGGCGGGCCACCTCCGGACCTCGGGCGCCCGACCGTCCTGGTGGGCCCGGAGGGCGGCTGGGACGACCGGGAGCTTGCCTGCGGGTTGCCGGTGGTGGGCCTCGGTCCCACCGTGCTGCGGACCGAGACGGCTGCGGTCGTGGTGGGGGCGCTGCTCTGCGCGCTCCGTGCGGGGACGGTGGCCAAGGCTTGACCGCACCGTCGCGACACGGCGTCGGGTGGCATGGTCCCGCCAGCGGTCCCCGCCGGGGAGCGCGGCCCACAGGTCCCCGGCGGTGTGCGGGCGCCGCAAGGGGTCGGGCCCGGCCCCGGCTGTCGGGAGCCTTCCCGACCAGGGGTTTCCCGCAGAGCCCGGCGCCGGTTTCGAAGCGCCCGGGCGAGGGGGGTCAGGAGCCGCTCATCCCGGCCTTCATCCGTCCCCAGGCCTCCCGGGCCTCCTCGACCGAGCCCTCGTCCTCGATGGTGGACACGTCGCCCGGGTCCTTGTCCAGGGTGACGGCCTTGAGCACCCGGCGCATGATCTTGCCGCTGCGGGTCTTGGGCAGGGCCTCGACCACATTGACCTCGCCGATGACGGCCACCGGTCCCAGCTCCCGGCGGACGGTCTCGGTCAGCTCCTTGGTCAACCCCGGTGAGGACGTCTGGTCGGCACGGAGCACGACGAAGGCGGAGATGACCTCGCCCCGCACGTCGTCGGGCCGGCCGGTCACCCCGGCCTCGGCCACCGCGGGATGGCGGAGGAAGGCCGTCTCCACCTCGATGGTGCCGATGCGGTGGCCGGCGATCTTGATGATCTCGTCGGCCCGCCCGGAGAACCAGAAGTACCCGTCCTCGTCGACCTGGGCGGCGTCGCCGGTGACGTAGCAGCCCGGGAACTGGCTCCAGTAGTCGCGGGCGTAGCGGTCGGGGTCACCCCAGATGGTGGGCGTGAGACTGGGGAAGGGGCGGGTCAGGACCACGATCCCCCGTTCACCGGGGCCGCAGGGCGAGTTGTCGGGGTTCCGGACCTCGGCGGCGAACCCCGGCAACACGATGCCGGCGGACCCGGGCTTGATCGGCAGCATGCCCAGGCCGTAGGGGTTGCCGAAGACCGGACCGCCGGTCTCGGTCTGCCACATGTGGTCGATCACCGGCACCCGGTCGCCCAGGAGCTCCCGCTGCAGCCACTCCCAGGCCGGTGGGTTGAGCACCTCGCCGGCGCAGACCACCCGTTCCAGGGACGACAGGTCCACCGACCCGGCGGGAGCGGTGCCGTAGCGCATGAGCATGCGGACCGCGGTCGGCGCGGTGAACAGGCCGGTCACCCCGTGCGCCTCGATCATCTGGTAGGCGTGCTCGGGACCGGGATGGTCGAGGGCCCCCTCGTAGGCGATCGTCGTGCAGCCGGCGAGGAGGGGGGCGTAGACGATGTAGCTGTGGCCCACCACCCAGCCGATGTCCGACGTCGCCCACCACACGTCGTCGGCCCGGAGACCGAAGCACCATTTGCCGGTGCTGTGGATCCCCACCTGGTAGCCGCCGTGGGTGTGCACGGCCAGCTTGGGCTTGGCGGTGGTGCCCGAGGTGGCGAGGATGTAGGCGGGCTCGTTCGCCTCCATGATCTCGTGGGCGCTCGAGTGGCCTGCCCCGCCCTCGAGGAAGCTGCTCCAGGAGTGCACCGGCCCGCGCTCCCAACCGAGGGCCTTCCCGCCCCGGGCGAACATGACCACCTGCTCGATCGGGGACTCGGGATCGGACAGGGCGGCGTCGACGATCGGGGTGAGGGGGACCTGGTTGCCCTTGCGCAGGGTGAGGTCTGCCGCCAGGAGCACCTTCGCCCCCGCCAGGCGGATCCGCTCGGACAGGGCCCCGGAGCCGAACCCGGCGAAGACCACGATGTGGATCGCACCGATACGGGTGATCGCCAGCATGGCCACGATGGCCTCGGGCACGGTGGGCATGTAGATCGCCACCCGGTCACCCCGGCCGACGCCCAGGCCCCGCAGCGCCGCTGCGGCCGCCTTGACCTCGCTCAGGAGCTGGGCGTAGGTGAGGGTCCTCCGCCGACCCTCCTCGTCCTCGGCGATCAGGGCGGCGTGGCCCCCCCGCCCGGCCGCCACGTGGCGGTCGAGGGCGTTGTAGCTGAGGTTGGTGAGCCCCCCGGGGAACCACCGGAACGACGGTGGGTCCGACTCGAAGACACGATCCCAGGTCCGGAACCAGGGCAGGTCCTGGGCGGCCCGCCCCCAGAACCCCTCCGGGTCGCTCTCGGCGTCCTGGCGCCTCCGCTTGACGACCGGGCTGACGACGTCCATCACCCTGCTCCTTCGTGTCTGGGCGAGCGGGGCGGTCTCGCTACGCGCCTACCGTGCCACTGCTCGGGCGGCGATCGCCCCGCTCGCCGCCACCCCCCCGTCGGTACCCCGCGAGGCGTGCCCGGCCGGCCCCGCAGGCCCGGTCCCTTCCCGGGCCCAAAGCGACCTGCCGCCCGCCCGACGAGGTCGAGCAGGCGGCGGGCCCGTGACGGCACGGGTGGCCGCCGATTGGGGCGGCCACCCGTGCGGATGACTCAAGCCCCGGCGGTGCCGCCGATGTGCTCCGGGTAGTGCACCGGAGGCGACACCGGCTTGAACCAGGGCTTCTTGAATGGGAAGAGGGGGAACACCGGATGGTCCACGGACTCGTTGACCACCTCGGCCATGACGATGTACCAGGCCATGGCGGCGAGGACCATCTCGAAGTAGCCCCCGATGTGCTGGATCTGGGCGCTCCCGCGCCAGAACCCGATGGTCTCGATGACCAGCGCGCAATCGAAGACGATGAACGTCCAGAACACCGTCCAGTTCGTCCCCAGGGTGGCCAGGGTGAAGATGAACGTGATCACCGACCACATGATGAGGAAGACCACCGCAGCCTGGTCGAAGGCTAACCCTCCGATGT
>DASQQH010000261.1:0-2010 GCA_035643555.1 Acidimicrobiales bacterium
TGACCAGATCCACCGTCTCCACCCCGTCGACTACCAGGATCGCCGGCCGCCCGTCCACCACCTCGACCGTCGCCTCCTCCCCCGGCTCCAGGATCAGGCTGCGGTCGAAGAGCATGTGGGGCGACACGGGGGTGACGATGAGGGCCCACAGACGGGGCGAGGCGATCGGCCCCCGGGAGGAGAGGTTGTAGGCGGTGGACCCGGTGGGGGTGGCGACGATCAGCCCGTCCGCCGCGTAGGTGATGAAGGGCCGTCCGGCGATGGACAGCGCCAGGCGGGTCGTGTGGCCCGGGGCCACCTTCTCCACCACCGCCTCGTTGAAGGCCACCGAGGTCTCCCCTTCCCGGCGGCCGCCTCCCTCGCCAGGACGGAAGGTGACCTCCAGGGTCATCCGCTCCTGCAGGGTGTAGTCCCCTTTGAGGAACCTGGCCAGGGCGTCGCACAGCCCATCCCGCTCGATCGAGGTCAGGTAGCCCAGGTGGCCGAGGTTCACCCCGAGCACGGGGACGCCCAGGCTGTGGACGAGCCCCGCGGTGCGCAGCATGGTCCCGTCCCCGCCCAGGCTCACCGCCAGGTCGGCCCCCTCGAGCGGGGCGGCGCCGTCCTCCCCCTCGGGCAGGCGGACCTCGTGGCCGCGGTCCCCCAGCCAGGCCGAGGCCTCCTCGGCGAGCGCCACCGCGTCGGGGCGCTCGGCGTGGATCACGAAGGCCACCGTCGCCACCGGCCTACACCCCTTCCCGCCGGCGCCCCCGGGGGCGTCCCCTGTCGCGGTGGGCGCCCCGGACCCCCTCCGCCTCGGCCAGGGCGGCGTCGATGTCGAGCCCCCCGGCGAGGGTGTCGGGGGTGGGAGGGAGGCGATCGGCCCCGGCACCGGGGGCCCGACTGTGCAGGAAGAACTCGACGTTGCCGTCGGCTCCGGTGAGCGGCGAGGCCATGACCCCCATCATGGCGGCTTTGCGGTCGGCGAAGGCCGTCACCACCCCGGCGATGGCAGAGCGCCACACGGCGGGGGAGGCGACCACGCCCCGGCCCCTGGTCACCGCCGCCCGATCGGCCTCGAACTGGGGCTTTATCAGGACCACCAGGTCCGCCCCCGGGGCGGCCAGGCACCCGACGACCACGTCGGCCACGGTGCGCAGGGAGATGAACGACAGGTCCGCCACCACCAGGGGAAAGGGATGGCCCCCCAGCTCGGCCAGGGTGAGGTGCCGCAGGTTGGCGCGTTCCCGGCACACGACCCGCGGATCACCCCGGAGCCGCTCGTGCAGCTGGGCCCGTCCCACGTCGACCGCCACGACCGACGCCGCGCCCCGCTGCAGGAGACAGTCGGTGAAGCCGCCGGTGGACGCCCCGGCGTCCAGGGCCCGACGGTCGGCGACGGCCACGCCGAAGCGCGCCAGGGCGGCCTCGAGCTTGTCCCCCCCTCGGCTCACGAACCGCGGGGGCGGTCCGGCCACCACCACGGCCTCGGCGGGGGCCACCAGGCGGCTCGGCTTGGTGGCAAACGCTCCCCCCACCGTCACCCGACCGGCCAGGACCGCCTGTTGGGCCTCCTCCCGGCTGGCGGCGAGGCCCCGGGCGACCAGCTCGCGATCCAAGCGACGTCGGGCGCTCAGGGCACCTGCTCCACCGGGCCGAGGACCGAGGGATGAGCCGGTTCCCCACCCGGCCTCGCCAGGGGACCGAGGAGGGCCGGGCGCACGCTGGGGGCCTCGCCGATCAGGGTTCGTCGGTCCGTTCGGAGGAGTCGCCGTTGGACGCGGGGGCGGTGTCGGCTGGTCCCGACGGGCCGGGGAAGGACCCGGGACCGGGGCTCTCGGGACCCGGCACCCGGGGAGGGCCGCTCGCCGAGTCACCCGGCCTGGACGTGGTGGCCTCCTCGGTCCAGGGCTGGTGGGACCGGTGCTCATCGCCGTGCGGCGCGGTCCCGGCCTGCTTGGCGGTGGACTTCTTGGCCGCCGCCTTCTTGGCGCTGGACTGGGAGGCGGTTGACTTCTTGGCGCTGGACTT
>DASQQH010000262.1:0-2596 GCA_035643555.1 Acidimicrobiales bacterium
CCTGTTCCCCTCGTCGGGGGCCTGGCAGGGCCTCGACGCCGCGCCGGCCGCCGGGGCGCCCCTCGCCGTGCTGTGCGCCGCGGGGACCCGGGCGGCACTCGTGGCCTCCCTGCTGGCCCGGAACGGCCGGGAGGACCTCACCCTGGTACGGGGCGGCATGGTCGACTGGCTGGAACGGGGCTACCCCGTGGCGGCCCGGGCCTAGCCGGCGGGACCCCTCCCCGGTGGCGACGGGATCGGGGCCCCGGGCGGGCCGTGGCGGCGACGGGCTCAGATCGCCACCCCGTCCACAGCACGACCCCGTCTGATCACCAGGGCCAGGGCGGCGCCGCAGAAGGCGACGACGGCGCCCACGATCATGGCCACGTGGAGTCCGGACAGGAACGACAGGTAGCTGGCGTGGGTGATGGCCCGGGCGAGGCCCGGAGGGGTGCCCGGGGGCACCGGGGCCACACCCTGGGCCACCAGGGGGGCGGCCTGGGAGAACCTGGCGGCCAGGGAGCTGGGCAGGCCTGCCCGCACCAGGTGCCCAGCCAGGACACCGGCCACCCCGGCGGTCATCACCGCCCCCAGCACGGCCGTCCCGAGCACGCCCCCGAGCTGGGTGGCCGTCTGCTGCAGCCCCGAGGCCACCCCCGCCTCGTCCACCGGCGCGTTGGCGACCACCGCCTGGGTGGCGGCGATGAGCACGAAGCCCATGCCGAAGCCGATCGCCACGAACCAGGGCCACAGGGCGATGTAGGGGGAGTCGATGCGCAACGAGGACAGCCCGACGAAGGCGATCCCGATGAGGGCCATGCCCGCCGAGATGGGCGGCCGGGGCCCCCACCTGCCCGTCAGCCACCCGGCCAGGGGGGCGCTCACGACGAACACGGCGGTGAGGGGAAGGATCCGCACCCCGGCGGCGACCGGCGAGAAGCCGTGCACCCGCTCCAGGTACAGCGTGAGGAAGAACAGCACCCCGTAGAGGGAGAACATGACCAGGATGGTGAGCAGGGTGCCGGCCGACAGCGACACCGACCGGAACAGCCGGAGGGGGATGAGGGGGTGGGGGGCCACCCGCTCCCACAGGGCGAACCCGATGAAGATCGCCGCCGAGCCGATCACGAACCCCAGGGTCACCGTCGATCCCCACCCGAGGGACTGGGACGTGATGATGCCCCAGATGAGCGAGAACAGCGCGCCCGAGAGCAGCACCACACCCAGCAGGTCGAAGGACTGGGCCTCCCGGCGGTCCCGTGCCTCGGCCACCACCCACGCCCCGATGGCCAGGGCCACCGCGCCCACCACCAGGTTCAGGTAGAACACCGACTGCCAGGAGACGTGCTGGACCACCAGCCCCCCGACGATCGGACCGGCGGCGACGGCGATCGCCGAGACCCCACCCCAGACCCCCACCGCCATCTCCAGGCGTTCGGGTGGGAACGCCCCCCGCAGGATGGCCAGGGTGCTCGGCATGAGCAGGGCGCCGGCGGCGCCCTGCAGGCAGCGGAAGGCCACGAGCATCCCGATGCCGGTGGACAGCCCCGAGCCGAGCGAGGCGAGGGCGAAGCCGGCCACCCCGATGAAGAAGATCCGTCGCCGCCCGTAGCGGTCACCCAGCTTCCCGCCGATGATCATGAGCACCGCCAGGCACAGCAGGTAGCCGTTGGTGACCCACTGCAGGCCCGCCAGCGAGGCGTGCAGGTCCGTGCCGATCACCGGGTTGGCGATCGCCACGACCGTGCCGTCGAGGCCCACCATGACCACCCCGAAGGACACGGCGAGCAGGGTGAGCCAGGGGTTCCCGAAGCCCCGGCGTCGGCGCCCGGGGTGGCCCGGGGGGGCCTCGGTGGCGGGGGCGGTGCTGGGACGGGACATGACGGGAGCCTCGGGGGTTCGGGGTGCGGCTCTCCCAGGTTATGGCAGTAACTGCCAGTTTGCTAATCATGTCGAAATTCGCGGCGTGCCACTTGTCCTATACTGACGACGATGGGCGTGGAGATCGCCGGGGGATCCCCGGCGGCCGGGCAGGGCGGGGCGCCGCCCGGGCTGCGGGAGCGCAAGAAGGCTCGAACGCGCCAGCAGTTGGAGGAGGCGGCCTTCGCCCTGTTCGCCGAGCGGGGCTTCGACGCGACCACCGTCGAGGACATCACCGCCGCGGTCGAGGTGTCGCCACGGACCTTCTTCCGGTACTTCACCACCAAGGAGGAGGTGCTGCTGGCCTACGACCGCGAGCTGCGGGACCAGGTCGTGGCCGCCCTCGAGGCCCGCCCGGCGGACGAGCCCGTCCTCCTCGCCGTGCACCGGGCGGTCATGGCGGTCGCCGGGATCTACGAAGCGAGGAAGGACCGCCTGTTCCGCACCTATCAGCTCATGGTCGAGAGCCCCACCCTCGCCGCCCACAGCCAGCAGCTCCAGACGGCCTGGGTGCAGCCGGTGGCCGAGGAGGTGGCGCGGCGCCTGGACCAGGACCCGGCGACCGACCTCCTTCCCCGGCTGGTGGCCCGGGTCGCCCTGTCCTGTCTGCAGGCGGCGGCCGACACCTGGTTCACCACCGATGGCCGGGTCGAGCTGCCCGAGCTCGTCGACCGGGCCTTCACCGTCGTGGTGGACG
>DASQQH010000263.1:0-4251 GCA_035643555.1 Acidimicrobiales bacterium
GAGGTGGCCTTCGTGGCGGCCCGCCCGCCCGGGCACCACGCCACCGCCGACGAGGCCATGGGCTTCTGCCTGCTCAACAACGTGGCCGTGGCCGCCGCGGCGCTGACGGCACGGGGGGAGCGGGTGGCGATCGTGGACTACGACGTCCACCATGGCAACGGCACCCAGGACGTGTTCTACGAGGACCCCCACGTGTTGTACGTCTCGCTGCACCAGTGGCCCCTCTATCCGGGGACCGGCCGGCTGGAGGACACCGGGGCGGGGGCGGGGGAGGGGACCACGCTCAACCTGCCCATGCGGCCCGGCACGAGCGGCGACCCCTACCGGGCGGCCCTCGACCAGGTGATCATCCCGGCGGTGGAGGCCTTCAGCCCCACGTGGATGGTGCTCTCGGCCGGCTTCGACGGCCACCGGGCCGACCCGCTCGCCGATCTGGTGCTCACCGCCGGCGACTTCGCCGACCTGACCGCCCGGTTGGTGTCCCTGGTCCCGGCCGGGCGCCGGCTGGCCTTCCTCGAGGGGGGCTACGACCTGGACTCCCTGGCCACCTCGGCGGGCGCCTGTGTCGCCGCCCTGGCCGGGGTGGCCTGGCGACCGGAGCCGGCGTCCTCGGGGGGCCCCGACGCCCCGGTGGTGGCAGAGGCCGCCCGGCGCCTGGCGGAGCGCTCGGACCGGGCCGGGGCCTGAGCGTCGGGCGCCGGCGCCCGGGGGAGGCTCCCCGGGGCGCCGGTAGCCTCGGTTCCCGTGGCCACCGCGATCCCGGAACGGTTGCGTCCGTTGGTCGAGGAGACCGCGGAGCTGGCCCGCCGGTTCGAGGCGGGGGGCCGGCGCCTCTATCTCGTGGGCGGGGTGGTGCGGGACGCCATCGTCGCCCCCTCCCACCCCGAGGAGGGCCACGGTGGGGAGCGGTTCGACTTCGACTACACGACCGATGCCCGACCGGACGAGACCGAGGCGATCGTCACCGACTGGGCGGACGCCGTGTGGACCCAGGGGAAGCGGTTCGGCACCATCGGGGCCGTCCGGGACGGCCGTCGCCACGAGATCACCACCCACCGCGCCGAGGCCTACGAGCCCGCCTCCCGCAAGCCCGAGGTGGCCTACGCCGACGCCGTCGAGGCGGACCTGGCCCGGCGGGACTTCACCATCAACGCCCTGGCCCTGCGCCTGCCGGACCTGGTGCTCATCGACCCCTTCGACGGCCTCGCCGACCTGGCGGCCGGCAGGCTCCGGACCCCCCTGGCGCCCGAGGTCTCCTTCGCCGACGACCCGCTGCGGATGCTCCGCGCCGCCCGGTTCGTCGCCCGGTTCGACCTGACCCCCGACCCGGCCCTGGTGGGGGCGATCGGCCGGCTGGGCGAGCGGTTGGCCATCGTCTCCGCCGAGCGGGTCCGCGACGAGCTCGACAAGCTGGTCACGGTTCCCCGGCCCTCGGGCGGGCTGGCGCTGGTGGTGGACACGGGCCTGGCCGAGCAGTTCCTCCCCGAGCTGCCCGCCCTGGCCCTGGCCCAGGATCCCGTCCAGCGCCACAAGGACGTCCTGGCCCACACCCTCGCCGTGGTGGACAAGACCAGCCAGGACCGGGTGCTGCGGCTGGCGGCGCTGCTCCATGACGTGGGCAAGCCCCGGACCCGCTCCTACGGCCCGGGCGGGGTGTCCTTCCACCACCACGAGGTCGTCGGGGCCCGCATGACCCGGGAGCGGATGCGGGCGCTGCGCTACGCCACCCAGGACATCGAGGACGTGTCCCGGCTGGTCGAGCTCCACCTTCGGTTCCACACCTACCGCATGGGCTGGACCGACTCGGCCGTGCGCCGCTACGTGCGCGACGCCGGGCCCCTGCTCTCCCGCCTCAACGAGCTGACCCGCTGCGACTGCACGACCAGGAACGCGGCCAAGGCCCGGGCACTCGCCAGGCGGATGGACGAGCTGGAGCGCCGTATCGAGAAGCTGGGGGCCGAGGAGGAGCTGGCGGCCATCCGCCCGGACCTGGACGGCAACGCCATCATGGCCATCCTGGGCGTCCGCCCGGGGCCGGTGGTGGGCAGGGCGCTGGCCCACCTGCTGGAGCTCCGGCTGGAGGAGGGCCCCCTGGGCGAGGAGGCGGCCCGGGCACGGCTGCTCGAGTGGTGGGCCGACCAGCCCGAGGCTCGCCAGGACGGCGCCCCCTCCTGAGCTGGGCACCCGCCCGTCCGCCGCCGCCCCGGACCGCCCCGGTGGCCGTCGGGCCGACCGGACCCGGGGGACCCGAGTGGCCCCGGTCCTACAGCCCCTCCTTGCGGGCCCGGACCACCAGGGTCCGGGGCACGTAGCGGCAGGCCTGGCGCCAGTCCTGGCTCCGGGGCCCGGTGGCGGGGGGTTCGGGCTCGAGGAGGGTGTCGACCCGGTAGCTGCTCCGGTGGAGGGCCCAGAACACGTCGGCGACGGTGCGGGGGAAGGTGGTGAAGCCCACCCCGCCCCGCTCGTGGTTGACGGGGGTGCGGTCGAAGTAGGAACGCCGGATGAGCAGCGGCTGGTCCGGGTCGTCGGCGTCGACCATGGCGTAGGCGGGATGGGGCAGGCTGAACACCAGCGGCGCCCCGACCTTGAGGACGCGGTGGGCCTGGCGGAGCACCCGGCGCAGGTCCTCCACCAGGGCGAGGGTCTGGGCCGAGAAGATCAGGTCGATGGAGTCCGCCCGCAGGAAGGCGAGCTCGGCCAGGTCGCCCTGGCGGAGCTCCACCCGCACCCCCTCCCGCTCGACCAGCTTGCGGGCCAGCTCCAGCTGCTCGGCCGAGGTGTCGATGGCGATCGTCGTCGCCCCCTGCCGGGCGAACGCCACCGCGGCCTGGGCCCCGCCGCAGCCGAGCTCGAGCACCCGCTTGCCCTTGAGGTCACCGAGGAGGCGGAGCTCGGCCTCGGTGCCGATGTCGGGGCCGTAGGAGACGGCGTCGAGGGGGGTGTGGGTCGAGCTGTCCGGGGAGTCGGTGGAGGCCATGGCGGTCCAAGCGTAGGACCTGTGGGACGCCCGGGCTCGGCATTCCGCCCCCCAATCGGCCGGGCGCGCTCCCCGCTCAGGGGGAGGGGGACGCCGGGACCTCCTCCTGGCTGGGCGTGCCGGCGAAGGTCTCCACCCGGCGACGGGCCTCGTCGTCGTGGAGCTGGACCGGCGGCGACTTCATGAAGTAGGCCGAGGGGCCGAGCAGGGGACCTCCGATCCCCCGGTCCAGGGCGATCTTGGCGCAGCGGACGGCGTCGATGATCACCCCCGCCGAGTTCGGCGAGTCCCACACCTCCAGCTTGAGCTCGATGTTGACCGGGACGTCGCCGAAGTTGCGGCCCTCCAGGCGGATGTACGCCCACTTGCGGTCGTCCAGCCAGGCGACGTGGTCCGAGGGTCCGATGTGCACGTCGCGGTCGGAGATGCCGTGCTCGATCTGGCTGGTGACCGAGCGGGTCTTGGAGGTCCGCTTGGACTCCAGGCGGTCCCGCTCCAGCATGTTCTTGAAGTCCATGTTCCCGCCCACGTTGAGCTGGAACGTGCGGTCCAGGGCCAGGCCGCGGTCCTCGAAGAGCCTGGCCAGGATGCGGTGGACGATCGTGGCGCCCACCTGGCTCTTGATGTCGTCGCCCACGATGGGGACCCCGGCGGCGGTGAACCGCTCGCCCCAAGCGGGGTCGCTGGCGATGAACACGGGAATGGCGTTGATGAAGGCCACCCCGGCGTCCAGGCAGGCCTGGGCGTAGTGGCGTTGGGCGTCTTCGGAGCCCACGGGCAGGTAGGCCACCAGCACGTCCGCGTGCGCCTCCCGCAGGGCGGCGGCGACGTCCACGGGCTCGGCGGGGGACTCCTCCACCGTCTCCCGGTAGTAGCGGCCGAGCCCGTCGAGGGTCGGGCCCCGCTGCACGGTCACGCCCAGCTCGCCGACCGGGGCGAAGCGGATCGTGTTGTTGTGCCCGGCGAAGATCCCCTTGCTCAGGTCCAGGCCCACCTTGGACGCGTCGACGTCGAAGGCCGCCACCAGCTCGATCTGCCCCACGTGGTACCCGCCCAGGGCCACGTGCATGAGACCGGGCACCGAGTCGTCCGGGTCCGCGTCCCGGTAGTACTCGATGCCCTGGACCAGGGCGGCGGCGCAGTTGCCCACGCCGGCGACGGCGAGGCGGATGTTGCTCATGCACTTGCCTTTCGGGTCGTGGCCCGTGTGTGGGCCGTGGCGGAGGAAGGGGGGTGGCCCGGACCGGTCGGGTCCGGGCCCTCGGTGGGGGCGG
>DASQQH010000264.1:0-3867 GCA_035643555.1 Acidimicrobiales bacterium
GCCGGCCCCCCAGGCGGCCCTCGCCCGCCGCCGGCGGGCAGGGGCCGTCGGGGCACAGGGCGCCGGGTGCCAGCCGGGCCCCGGCCGGGGCCGGGGTGGTGAGCGGCGAGGCGGCGTAGACGTGGGGCTCGGCCAGCTTCCCCGAGTCCACCTGGGCACGGGCCGCCGGGTCGGCCAGGGCCCGGTCCAGGATGCGACGGCGCCAGGCCCACTGGGCCTCGGTCTGGGGCACCAGGAAGTCCATGGTGGCGGTGGTGACCGCCAGGTTCTCCGCCGCCGCCTCCTCCCGCTCGACGGCGAAGCTGGCCAGGAGGACCTCGGCCGCCTCGGGCCCCACCCACCCCCGGTGGACGAGGGCCACCTTCCAGGCCAGGTTGTCGGCGTCCTGGATCCCCGAGTTGAGCCCCCGGGCCCCGAAGGGGGCGTAGAGGTGGGCGGCGTCGCCCACCAGGGCCACCCGTCCCACCCGGAAGGCCTCGGCCACCCGCTCGGAGAACCGGTAGACCGAGCGCCACACCACCTCGTAGGCCTGGTCCCCCACGACCTTGCGGATCCGGGCGTCCAGGGCGCCCGAGGCGGCCTCGGCGTCGAGGTCGTAGTCCTCGGGCACCTGCCAGTCGATCCGCCACACCTTGCCCGGGCACTCGTGGATGAGGACCTGGCGGCCCGGGTTCCACGGGGGGTCGAAGTAGAACCGGCGCTCGTTGGGGAAGCCCAGGTCGGCCCGGACGTCGACGATCAGGAACCGGTCGGCGAAGGACCGCCCCGGGAAGTCCACCCCCGCCAGGGCCCGCACCGAGGAGTGGGCCCCGTCGGCGCCCACCAGGTGGGAGCCCCACAGGGTCTCCTCCCCGGAGGGCCCGGCCACCTGGACCTCGACCCCGCCGGGGCGCGCCGACAGGCCCACCACCCGGTGGGACCACCGCAGGGCCACCAGGGGGGACGCCGCCGCCCGGGCGAGGAGGTGGGCCTCGGTCGAGCACTGGCTGATGTTGATCCACGGCGGCGGCCCCACCCCGCCGGGATCGGGGAAGGACGTGGTGAACAGCTCCCGGTCCCGGTAGTAGGTGCGGCCCACGGTCCAGGTGGTCCCCTCGGCCACCATGGCCTCGGCCACCCCCACCCGGTCCAGCACGTCGAGGACGTCGCGCTGCATGCAGATGGCCTTGGAGCCCACCTGGTCCGGGCCCGCCTCGGCCTCGAGCACCACCGCCGGGACCCCGAACCGGGCCAGGAGCAGGGCCGTGGTGACCCCCACCGGCCCGGCGCCGGCGATCAGGACCGGGTCCGGGGAAGCGGTGGCGCCCCCGCCCATCGCGCTAGCCCTGCAACTCGGCCCAGACCTCCCGGTCCCGGGCCGCGGTCCAGATCTCGGGCCGGTCGACGCCCGCCAGCTCGTCCCACACCCGGGCCACGTCGAAGGGCAGGCAGTGCTCGAAGATGGGCCACCGCCCGTAGTCGGGCTCCAGGGCCCGGTGCGCCTCGGCGAAGGCCTCCCGGCGGGTGCCCCCCCGCTGGCGCACCCCGCCCACCCGGTCCAGGAGGACCTGGAGGAAGTGCCGGGTCTGGGCGATGGCCGCGCCCACCTGCTGCCGGCCCCGGACCACCCCGCCGCGGCCCCCCACCAGGGTCTCGGGGGAGAGGGCCGCCACCCGGTCCAGGGTGGTCGTCGCCCACTCCTGGTGGCAGGCGTCGCCGGTGTACAGGGCGGCCTCGGCCTCCACCAGGTCCCCGGCGAAGCAGATGCCCTGGCTCGGCAGCCACACCACGGCGTCGCCCTCGGTGTGGCCCCGCCCGCAGTGGGCGACCACGACCTCGCCCCGGTCCCCGCCGAGGTCGATGGCCACCCGGTCCGAGAAGGTGAGGGTGGGCCAGGTGAGCCCGGGGATCGAGTCCGGCTCGGCGAACAGGCGGGGCATGCGGCCAAGCTCCGACTCCCAGTCCTGCTTGCCCCGCTCGGCGACCAGGGCCTTGGTGGTCTCGTGGGCCACCACCACCGGGGCCCCGAAGGCGGCGGCGCCGAGCACCCGGACCGCGTGGTAGTGGGACAGGACCAGGTAGCGCACCGGCTTGTCGGTGTGGCGGCGCAGCCGGTCCAGCCACGCCCGGGCGGCCACCGGGGTGGCCAGGGCCTCGAAGCACACCAGGAAGTCCTCCCCCTCGATGGCCCCCACGTTGGGATCGCCCTCGGCGGTGAGCGCCCAGACCCCCGGCGCCAGCTCCTCCAGGGTCTGGGCCTTCTCCCCCACGTCGGCGGAGGACGCGAAGGGCTTGGCGGTGGCAGCCATGTGGGTTCCTCCCGGGCTCGTGACACGGGTCTGGACGGTCGTCGCCACCCAGCCTACGACGTGACCGGCGCCACACATTCCCCGTGCCCGGGAGGAACGGGCCCGGGGACCGCCCCGCGTAGGGTGACCTCGTGCCTGGATCGTTGCTCGGGAACGCGGTGCGCCGCATCGAGGACCCCGACCTGCTCGTCGGCCGGGGCACCTACGTCGACAACCTCGACCTCGGGGGCGCCCTCCGCCTGGCCTTCGTCCGCTCGCCGATGGCCCACGCCCGCATCCGGGGGGTGGACACCTCCGACGCCCGGGCCATGCCGGGCGTGGTGGCCGTGTACGTGGCCGAGGACCTCCGCATCCCCCCCCACCACCCGTTCATGGTCCTCAACGAGGACTGCAAGCGCCCACCCCTGGCCGAGGGCAAGGTCCGCTTCGTCGGGGACGCGGTGGCCGTGGTGGTGGCCGAGGGGGCGGCCCAGGCGGCCGACGCCGCCGAGGCCGTGGTGGTCGACTACGACCCCCTGCCGGCGGTGGTGGACCCCGCCGACGCCCTGGCCCCCGACGCCCCCCTGCAGTTCGAGGAGCTGGGCTCCAACCTGGCGGCGGGCCGGCGGGACCCCCGGGGGGAGGAGGCCCTGGCGGACGCCGAGGTGGTGGTCCGGGGCTGCTTCGAGAACCAGCGGGTGGCCGTGGTGCCCATGGAGGGCAACGCCATCGCCGTGGTGCCCGGGCCGGGCGGCGCCGAGGGGCCCCGGCTGACGGTCTATGTCTCCACCCAGATGCCCCACGGGTTCGCCGGGCGGGTGGCCGACCTGTTCGACCTGGCCCCCGGGGAGCTGCGGGTGATCACCCCCCACGTGGGCGGGGCCTTCGGGGCCAAGGCGGGCCTCGGCCCCGAGCACGCCGTGGCCATCGCCTGCGCCCTCGCCCTCGGGCGGCCCGTGCGCTACGCCGACACCCGCTCGGAGAACCTGGTGGCCATGCCCCACGGGCGCTCCCAGCGCCAGTACGTGGAGCTGGGCCTCACCCGGGACGGGCGGATCACCGGCCTGCGGTGCCGGGTGCTGGGCGACGCCGGCGCCTACGCCGGGTTCGGCGGGGCCCTGCCCATGGGGCCCACCAGGATGATGGCCCAGGGCGTCTACCGCATCCCCCGGGTGGCCTACGACGTGGCGGTGGCCCTCACCAACACCACGCCCCTGGGCGCCTTCCGGGGCGCCGGGCGCCCGGAGGCCGCGGCCATGCTGGAGCGGCTCATGGACCTGGCGGCCGCCGAGATGGGCATGGACCCCGCCGAGCTCCGCCGGGTGAACCTCCTCCAACCCGAGGAGTTCCCGGTCACCACCCAGGTGGGCACCACCTACGACACCGGGGACTATGAGACGGCCCTGGACACGGCCCTGTCCCTCGCCGGCTATGAGGACGCCCGCGCCGAGCAGGCCGCCCGCCGCCAGCGCGGGGACCGCCACCAGCTGGGGATCGGCCTGGCCACCTACGTGGAGGTCACCGCCGGGGCGGGGCCAAGGAGTACGGCTCGGTGGAGGTCCACGAGGACGGCACCGCCACCGTGGCCGTTAGGACCTCG